>JBAXHE010000081.1:0-13425 GCA_037139055.1 Betaproteobacteria bacterium
ATCGCCGTCGTCGAACCGCCGTACTGCGCCCCATAGAAAATCCCGGCCAGCAGGATGAATGCCGAAGCCGGCGCCATCCCAAAGGTAAACGGCAGCAACAGGGCGATGGTCGGGATCGGTCCGATTCCGGGAAGCACCCCGATCATCGTTCCGATCAGGACGCCCATCAGGCAGTACAACAGATTGTTCCACTGCAGCGCAGTGGCAAACCCGAGCATCAGGTTATCAAGAAGTTCCATTAGGGTTTACCAGGGAAAGATCGGCACCGGCATCGACAGCGCCTTAACGAAGAGCAGAACCGACCCGGCCGAAACGCCGGCGCTGAACAGCAGCACTTCCAGGGGCCGCGTCTCGCTGCTGGCGAAACTGGCCACGACCATGGCCAGGAAGCTTGCCAGCGCTAAACCGCCAGTATTGACCAGCAAGGCAAAGACCGCCACGGCCGCCGGAATCAGAATCAGCCCGCGCCAGAACGGCGGAACAATCCGCTCGCCCGGAACGACCAGGGATTTGGCGATGAAAAACACGCCGAAACCGAGCATTCCCCAGGCGATAGCATGCGGAAAATAGCCCGGCCCCATGTCGGCAGTCGTCCCGATCGATAGCTTCGCGGTGGTGACGAAAACCAGCACCGCCAGTCCGGCCAGAAAGATCCCGAAGAGCAGATCTTCCATGGCCGGCCGTTTCTTTACCGGGCATTCCTCAGCCATCATTCAACCTTGATATTGGCCGCGCGGATGATCTCTCCGTAGGCCTTGATATTGTCCTGCAGCCAGGCTTTCATGTCCTCGGCTTTGCCGCTTTGCACTTCGCCGCCCTGCTCGGCAATCTTCTGCAGAATATCCGGCTGCGCCAGAATCTTGCGCAATTCTTCGCTCAGGCGTTGAATTACCGCCGGTGGCGTACCTGCCGTGGTCAGTAATCCTTGTGGCGTTCCGGCATCCTGGGCCGGCAGACCGGCTTCCTTGAAGGTCGGCGCATTCGGCAAATTCTTGAGTCGATTTTTTCCGCTGACCGCCAGTCCGATCAGTTGCCCGCTGGTCACGAAGGGCAGCGTCGCGGTCGCCCCGTTGATGACCATGTTCGATTCGCCGGAAACCACCGCCCGTGACGCCGCTGCACCGCCTTTGTATGGAACGTTCTTCCAGTCCAGCTTCAATTGTTTTTCCATGACCAGCGTCGTGATATGGTTGATCGCCCCAACCCCCGAGTTAGCCACCGCCAGTTTCCCGGGGTTGGCCCGGCTGTAAGTGATCAACTCCTCGATGGTCTTCGCCGGCACCGACGGATGGACAGCCAGCACGTAGGGCGCGAACATCACCATGCCCACCGGAGCCAGATCCTTTTCGACATCGTAGGACAGATTGCTAAACAGGCTGGGCGCCGTCGCCAGCGAGCCGACATCCATCAGCAGCAGGGTGTGGCCATCCTTGGGTGCCTTGGCCACGGCATCGGCACCCAGATTGCCGGCGGCCCCGGCCTTGTTCTCGACAATGACGGTCTGACCGATGGCCGACTGCAGCTTTGGCGCAATGATCCGCGCCAGAATGTCCGACGTTCCTCCGGGAGCGAACGGCACGATGATGCGCACCACGTGGGTGAATGGCTCACTCGCCTGGCAAGGCGACGACACAAGCAAGGCCACCGCCAGAGAAATTGCTGACACCACCCCTGCCACTTTCGAACCATTAAAAGCCTTCATGATCGCTCCCAAAATGAATAGTACGAATGAATACAATAATCTGTTTGACAAGGAATTGACACCGAAACTGGAATGGAGGCAATCAGGTCACCGGCGCCGGATTGAACACGGCCAGTGCATTGAACACCCCCCACTGATCGGACCAGGTTTTTTTCCGGCCACTGGCCACCTCGAGGATCAAGTGAAAAATCTCCCATCCCACCTGCTCGATGCTGGCCTCACCGGTAGCGATGGTTCCGGCGTCGACCTCCATCAGGTCAAACCAGCGTGCCGCGAGCTCGCTCCGGGTGGCCACCTTGATCACCGGGGCAGCCTCGAGGCCGTAGGGCGTACCGCGACCGGTGGTAAATATCTGCAGGGTCATTCCCGACGCCAATTGCTGCGTGCCGCAGACAAAATCACTGGCCGGAGTGGCCGCGTAAATCAGTCCCTTGCAGTTCACCTTCTCTCCAGGCGAGAGCACTCCGACAATGGCGCTGGTTCCCGATTTGGCAATCGATCCCATGGCCTTTTCAACAATGTTCGCCAACCCGCCTTTCTTGTTGCCGGGCGTCGTGTTGGCCGCGCGATCGCTTTGCCCCTGGGCCAGATAGTTGTCGTACCAGGCCATCTCGCGCAGCAAGGCCCGGCCGACCTCCTCTGTCGCCACCCGCGGCGTCAGCAGGTGAATGGCATCGCGGACTTCGGTCACTTCCGAGAACATCACCGTAGCCCCCGAGCGCACCAGCAGATCGGCGGTATAGCCGACCGCCGGATTGGCCGTCACACCGGAAAACGCATCGCTGCCACCACACTGCAGGCCGACGACCAGATCCGACGCCGGACAGGTTTCGCGCTGGCGCAGGTTGAGCCGGGCCAGATGTACTTCGGCCTGCTTGAGGATGGCATCGACCATCGACTGGAAGCCAATGAATTTTTCGTCCTGCAGGCAGACCACCTGGTCGCTGACCACCTTGATGGGTATTCCACCTGCGCCCCCCTCATTGAGCAGGCGTTCCGGCGGCAGCTTTTCGCAGCCCAGGCTGATAACAAAGACTTCGTTGCCGAAATTGGGGTTCAGCGCCAGATTGTGTATCGTGCGGATCGGTACTACCGCCGCCGGCGCATTGATCGCCACGCCACAACCGTAGAGGTGGTTCAGACCGATCACGCCATCGACATTCGGGTATTTGGGCAGCAATTCGGCCTTGATGCGCCTGACCACGTAATCGACCACGCCGGCGACACATTGCACGGTGGTAGTGATGGCCAGCAGGTTCTTGGTCCCGACCGTACCATCGGGATTGCGATAGCCTTCAAAGGTATAGCCTTCGAGCGCAGGCAGCGCAGGCGGCACGCGAGTGGCCAGCGGCAGCGATTCCATTGGCGGCGCTTCGGGCAGGCGCACAAGCGCTTCGTCGATCCATCCCCCTTGAGCAATCGCTTGTGCCGCAAAGCCGATGATTTCGCCGTAGCGGATGATAGGCGCATCCTGAGGCAGATCGACCAGCGCCACCTTGTGCCCCTGTGGAACACGTTCCCGCAAGGTCAGGCCATCGTCAAAGACTGTTCCGGCGGGCAGTCCGCCAGCGTTGACCACGATGGCCACGTTGTCGGTTTCATGCACCTTGATGGTCAGCGGTTTGGCGGGGTTCATGAGCAAGAATCCTGTAGAGTAATATCAAAGCATTTCAAGCGGGCTGGCGCGTTTCGGCGGCGGGAAGAGTCGATCGAGTTCAGCAAGGATTGCTGGTGAGAGTTCGCATTGCAGGGCCGAGAAATTTTCATCGAGATGCTGGCGGGTCGACGCCTTGGGGATGGCGATCAGCAACTCTTGCCGCAGCAGCCAGGCCAGAGCCAGTTGCGCCGGACTCAGGCCATGCCGCGCGGCGAGTTCGCCGAAAGCGCGATGGTGCAGCAAACGCGATTGTTCGATCGGCGAGTAGGCCATCACCGGAACCCGCTGCGCCTGGCACCAGGACAGCAGATCCCATTCGATACCGCGCCGCGGGAGGTTGTAGAGCACCTGATTGACCGCCACGTTGCGGCCGCCAGGCAGCGCACCCAGTTCATGCAGGTCATCAAGATCGAGATTGCTGACGCCCCAGTGGCGGATCTTGCCCTGGGCTTTCAGCTTTTCGAAAGCTTCAACGGTTTCGGCCAGCGGCACCGAGCCGCGCCAGTGCAACAGATAGAGATCCAGGCAATCAACGCCGAGGCGCTTCAGACTACGCTCACAGGCCGCTGGTGTGCCCAGACGCCCAGCATTCTGGGGGTAGACTTTGCTGACAAGAAAGACCCGTTCACGCCGGCCGCGAATCGCTTCGCCGACCAGTTTTTCCGAATCGCCCTCGCCGTACATCTCGGCGGTGTCGATCAGGCCCATGCCCAGATCAATCCCGTACTGCAGCGTGCCGATCTCCTCGGCACGACGGGCATGGTCTTCACCGAGCATCCAGGTTCCCATGCCCAGGGCAGGAACCAGCTCACCAGTGGGCAAAGTGACTCGTTTCAACACGTTACTTCTCCAAAAAAGAACCGCGACTGAGCACTACTCCTTGAACGTTTCCTCGCGCTTCTTGCTGATCGACGGGAGCAGCACGACGACCATGGCCACAGCAGCGAAGGCCAGCAGCGTGGCACTGAGCGGCCGAGTCACGAACACTGAGAAATCACCCGACGACATCAGCAGGGCGCGGCGCAGATATTCTTCCATCATCGGTCCGAGGATAAAACCTAGGAGCATCGGCGCGGGCTCGCAATCGAGCTTGCTGAAGACATAGCCGGCGAGGCCGAAGAAGGCCATCATGAAAACGTCCCACTCGGTGTTGTTGATGCTGATGACACCGATCGCACAGAACACGATGATGACCGGGAACAGCAGGTGATAAGGCGCGGTAATCAGCTTCACCCACATGCCGATCATCGGCAGGTTGAGCACGATGAGGAAAAAATTGCCGATCCACATCGAGGCGATCAGACCCCAGAACAGCGCCGGTTGTTCGGTAAGCACGGCGGGACCAGGCTGAATACTGTGGATCATCATCGCGCCGATCATGATCGCCATCGTCGGGTTGGACGGTATTCCCAGCGTCAGCATCGGAATGAACGAGGTTTGCGAACCGGCATTGTTCGCCGATTCCGGCCCGGCGACACCTTCGATAGCGCCCTCGCCGAAGGGAATCGGATTTTTCGACAGCTTTTTTTCGACCGCATAGGCGGCAAAGGACGAAAGCACTGCGCCACCGCCCGGAAGGATGCCGAGGAAGGACCCTACCGCCGTTCCGCGCAGTATCGACGGCAGAATGTTTTTGAACTCAACCCAGGAGAGCCGCAAACCGGAAACCGATTTGAGCATCAGGTCGCGGGATTCCTTTTTCTCGAGATTATTGATGATCTCGCCAAGTCCATACATGCCCATGGCCAGAACGACAAAACTGATGCCGTCAGCCAGCCACGGCTGATCGAAGGTATAACGCTCGGCTCCTGAATTGACGTCGGTCCCGACAATACCCAGCAGCAGCCCGAGAAAGATCATTCCAAAAGCATGCAGCAGCGAACCGTGAGCGAGCACGATAGACACCACGAGGCCCAGGACCAGCAATGAGAAATACTCGGCCGGACCGAACTTCAGTGCCATTTCCGCCAGTGGCGGCGCGAACAGGGCGATCAGGAAGGTGGCGATGGTACCGGCGATGAACGAACCGATCGCCGCTGTCGCCAGGGCCTTGCCCGCCTCCCCCCGCTTGGCCATGGCGTGGCCATCGAGTGCCGTAATCACCGAAGAAGCTTCACCGGGCAGGTTCACCAGAATCGCCGTCGTCGAGCCGCCGTACTGGGCGCCGTAGAAAATTCCGGCCAGCATGATCAGTGCGGTCACCGGCGGCAGGCTGAAGGTCACCGGCAGCAGCATGGCAATCGTCGCCACCGGGCCGAGTCCGGGCAGGACACCGACCAGCGTACCGAGAACGACGCCGATAAAGCAGTAGAAAAGATTCGCCAGCGATAACGCAGTGCTGAAGCCCAGCGAGAGATTAGCCAGAATATCCATCGCGCCCTCTCAGATCCCGAACCACGGGCCAATGATGGAAAACGGCAGACCCAGCCCCTTGACGAAGACCAGAGCACTCAGCACGCTGGTCAGCACAGCCAGCCACAAGGCTGTTTTCAGCCGGAACTGGTCGCTCGCCCAGGCACTGGTAAGGACCAGCAGAATCAGCGACGGCACCAGGCCGGCACCGCGCACCAGGACGCCGAACAGGACCACGCTGCCGAGGACGAGGGCAATCTCCTTCCAGAAAAACGGCTTGATCGCCTCACCGGGATGAAGAAATGCGCGCAGCATCGAAATGGCTCCGACCAGCGTCAGCAGCCCGCCCAGCACCGTCGGAAAATATCCGGGGCCCATGCGTACGCTGGTCCCCAGGTTGTAATTCCGCGCCAGGATGATCGCGCCGACACCGATCGCGGCGTACATCAGCCCGGCGTAGAAGTCCTTGGGGTGTTTGATCAACGAACGCATAGCAATCCTCAACGTGTCCTTTGGGCGACCATCGAATCCGGACCGGCTGCACTAAGCAGCGATCCGGTGACGATACGATGTCAATCAGTCCAGGGTGATCTTTCCGACCTCGATGACTTTTTTCCACTTGGCCAGTTCGGCATTCAGGAAGGTCGCAAATTCTTCAGGCGTCGAGGCCACGATTTCAAATCCCGGGTCGGTCAGTTTCTTGGCCGTTTCCGGATCCTTGAGCGCGGCCATCATGGCGCCATGCAGGGCTTTCTTGACGTCCGCCGGCAAGCCTTTGGGTGCAGCAAGCGCCTGCCATGAGGTAACGACCATATCCTTGTAACCCAGCTCGACCATCGTCGGCACGTCAGGCAGTAAGGCCGAACGCTTGTCGCCAGTGGTCGCCAGGGCCCGCAACTTGCCGGCCTTGATGTGCTGAATCACGTTATTCAGGTTCTGGAACGAAACTTCGGCATGCCCGGCAACCAGATCGGCGATGGCCGGCCCGCCGCCCTTGTAGGGAACGTGAATGCCGGTGGTGTCGGTGACCATCCAGAACAGGGCAATCGACAGATGGTCTGAGGAGCCCGCGCCGGATGAGGGGAAGCTGACCTTGCCGTTTTTCTGCTTCAGGTAGGCGATCAGCTCCTTGACATCCTTGGCTGGAACACTGGGGTTGACCACCAGAATGTTCGGTGATTTGACAGCGACCGTCAGCAGATCAAAATCCTTGGCTGGATCGTAGGCCAGATTCTTTTGCAGGAAGGGATTGGCCGCCCAGACCCCAATCGACGCGCACAGCACACTGTAACCATCGGGCGCGGCGCGCTTGATCTGCGCGGCTCCGATCGCCCCGGTCGCCCCCGGCTTGTTTTCAACGATGACCGGCTGCCCCAGCTTTTCACTCATCTTCGGCGTCATGACGCGGGCCAGGATGTCGGTTGAACCGCCCGGCGGGAACGGCACAATAATCGTCACCGGTTTGTCCGGATACGCGGCCTGTGCACCGGCGGCCATGAATAGTCCGGCGATCAGGGCGATGACTGTCTTTTTCATGATGCACTCCTTCTCAACAAATTAAATCACAGGGGTTTGCTCACACTCTTGGGGTAACTCTTGGCAGTGAAGAAAAATCCGTTCTTGCTCATTGCTTGCAATAGTGCAATCAAACGTTCAGCGGAACTTGTCGTGCAAGGCCTGAGTGGCATTGCGAAAAACCCCCAGGTCGCTGCCCACGGCGACGAAGCTTGCGCCCATTTCGATGTAGCGCCGGGCATCGGCTTCGACCGGCGCCAGAATGCCGATCGGTTTGCCGTGTGCCTTGGCGCTGGCGCACACCTTGAGCATCTTTGCCTGAACATCGGGATGCAGCGGGTTGCCAATAAAACCCATCGATGCCGAAAGATCGCCGGGACCAATGAAAATCCCGTCAACCCCGGGTACGGCGCAGATTTCGTCGATCGCATCGACGCCCGCCGGACTCTCGATCTGGACCATCACAGTGATATTGTCATTGACGATCTTGAAGTAATCCTTGACCGTGCCGTAGCGGTTGTTGCGCTGCGATACAGATAGCCCGCGTACCCCGTCGGGCGGATAACGCGTTGCGGCAACGGCAGCGCGCGCCTCGTCCGCCGATTGAATAAAAGGAATCAGGAAGTTGTGAAAACCGGCGTCGAGCAGCCGTTTGATCTGCACGGTGTCGTTCCACTGCGGACGCACCACCGGCGCACTCACGCTATCCTTGAGCGCCATCAGCTGCGGAATGAAGCTCAGCACATCGTTGGGCGAGTGCTCGCCGTCCATCAGAATCCAGTCGAACCCGGCCAGCCCGAGAACTTCGGTGGTGATCGGACTGCCCAGCGAACACCAGCAACCGATCAGTTGCTTGCCAGCGATCAGATCCTGCCGGAATTGGTTGGGGAAGGCGGTATAGGGTTGTATTTTGCTCATCGTTTCTATCCTTAGCGCAACGCTGAATAAGTCGTCATTCCCGCGAAGGCGGGAATCCAGCGCGTTGATATTCTGGGTTCCCGGCTCTGCACTTCCTGCGGTCGCCTTCGCGGGAACGACGATTTCTGATTTGTGCAATGTTTCCTGCTAGCGCACCAGACACGGGCGCTTGTTGTTGAAGGTCCAGCCGGGAATCAGGAACTGCATAGCCACGGCATCGTCGCGCGCACCCAGCCCCATGGCCTTGTAGGCCTGATGAGCTTTCTCGACTTCCGCCATGTCGATTTCGATGCCCAGCCCCGGTTTTTTCGGCACGTGGATCAGGCCGCCGACGATCTTCAGCGGCTCCTTGGTCAGGCGCTGCCCATCCTGCCAGATCCAGTGTGTATCGATGGCCGTCACCCGGCCGGGCGCGGCAGCACCGACATGGGTGAACATCGCCAGAGAAATGTCGAAGTGGTTGTTCGAGTGCGAGCCCCAGGTGAGACCGAACATCTGGCACATCTGGGCCACCCGCACCGACCCCTGCAGAGTCCAGAAATGCGGGTCGGCGAGCGGAATATCGACCGATTGCAACTGGATCGAATGGGCCAGTTGCCGCCAGTCGGTGGCGATCATGTTGGTCGCCGTCGGCAGGCCGGTGGCGCGGCGGAACTCGGCCATCACCTCACGACCGGAATAGCCCTCCTCTGCCCCTGTCGGGTCTTCGGCGTAGGCCAGAATGCCGTGCTTGTCACGACACAGGGCAATGGCTTCGGCCAGCGACCAGGCGCCGTTCGGATCGAGCGTGATGCGCGCAGCGGGGAAACGTTCATGCAGGGCGACGACAGCTTCCATTTCTTCACTGCCGGAAAGCACCCCGCCTTTGAGCTTGAAGTCGTTGAATCCGTAGCGCGCGTGGGTGGCTTCGGCCTGTCTGACGATAGCCTCGACCGTCAGCGCCTCTTCGTTGCGCAGGCGAAACCATTCGTTATCGGCATTCGGCTCGCTACGATAATTGAGTGGGGTCTTGTTGCGGTCGCCGAGGTAAAACAGGTAGCCGAGCATCTCAACGGCTTCGCGCTGCATGCCTTCACCGAGGAGCGCCGCCACCGGCACGTTCATGAACTGCCCGAGCAGGTCGAGCAAGGCCGATTCGACGGCGGTCAGCGCATGAATCGTCGTGCGCAGATCGAAGGTCTGCAAGCCGCGCCCGCCGGTATCGCGATCGGCAAAGGCGGTGCGCATGGTATTGAGGATCGCGTTGTATTCACCGAGCGTCTTGCCGATAATCAGCGGCCGCGCGTCCTTGATGGTCTGGCGAATTTTATCGCCACCCGGCACTTCGCCGAGGCCGGTATTTCCTGCACTATCCTTGAGGATGACGATATTGCGTGTAAAGAAAGGCCCATGGGCTCCTGACAGGTTGAGCAGCATACTGTCCTGTCCCGCGACCGGGATCACTTGCAACTCGGTGACGGTCGGTGCGCCGCTCACCTTCGGCTGAACTGAATTCAAGTTACCCCCCAGAAAACGCCCTGCTACTCTCTGCCCTTCGAGAATACCCCAAGCCCGATGGTGACGAAGCAGACCTTGTTGAAACGTACGACGTCGTACGTCTTGATCAGCAGTATAATCAGGCGCACAATAATTGCAACCTGCAAATTCAACCCCTATCCCGGACCCACATGAAGACTCTCAAGACACCGGCAGTACCGCGCAAAAGATCGCCGACTCTCGCCCAAGAAGTGATGAGCGAACTTACCGCGAGAATTCATGCCGGCATCTACAAACCGGGAGACAGGCTCCCTACCGAACCGACGGTGATGGCCGAAAAAGGCGTCAGTCGAACGGTCGTTCGCGAGGCCATGTCAAGGCTACAGGCGTCCGGCCTGGTCGAAACCCGGCACGGCATCGGCACTTTTGTCCTGACACCGCCGGTCGCTTCCCTGCCGACGCTTGATCTAAGCACCGTGGTGACAATACGTGACGTCCTGGCCATGCTCGAACTGCGCATCAGTCTGGAAACAGAAGCCGCCGGACTGGCCGCCACGCGCCGCACCAACGATCAGCTGAGGCTGATGCGCGAGGCCGTCGCAACTTTTGAAGAAGGCGTCCGCAATGGCGAGCGCTCGATCGAGGCGGACTTCCAGTTTCATCTGCAAATTGCTCTGGCCACCCACAACAAGTACTTTGAAGAGTTCTACCGGCACCTCGGGACCAACACCATCCCGCGAAACCGTCTCGACACCTCGAAGTTCTCGCCCGAACCCGGCCAGGAATACCTGCTGCGCACCAACCGCGAGCACGAATCCATCCTCGAAGCCATTGCCCGCCAGGATCAACAGGGCGCCAGTGCAGCCATGCGCATGCATCTGATCAACAGCCGTGAACGCCTTCGCCACGCCAGCGAAGCCACTCGGCTGACGGAACAGGAACTCGCCGCAGCAAGTCGTCGTACGTCTTAAGCCAAATCCGTGGACGGCCAAGACCCCGAGCCGTCCCGGATCAGGCCGTTCCGACCCAGCCGACCCGGCTGATCGGCTATAATATTTGGCTTTACTGCCTCAGCCCGGAACGCTCCACCCCACTCGTGTCCCAAACCCAACCCGCCTCAGAATCAACCCCTGCCCTACTGTCCTGTGTTCAGCCCCGGATCAAGGCCGGTGAACGCACCCATCTGCCGCCCTTCGCCGGTTCGGCCGACGCGCTGCACATCGCCCAGCAGGCCATCCCAAATCAGCTGCTGACGGTCCTGACGGCCAGTGCCAACGACGCCCAGCGACTGCTCGACGAGATCCCATGGTTCGCCCCCAATCTGCGCGTGCGCCTGCTTCCCGATTGGGAAACCCTGCCCTACGACAGTTTCTCGCCGCACCACGACCTGATCTCGGAACGGCTGGCCACGCTGTACAGCATCACCCGCGGTGAATGCGACGTGTTGCTAGTACCCGCATCGACGGCGGTCTATCGTTTTACCCCCCCGGCTTACCTGGCGGCCTATACCTTTTTCCTGAGCAAGGGCGAGTCGCTCGACGCGGAAAAATTCCGCGCGCAAGTCACGCTGGCCGGCTACACGCATGTGACTCAGGTGGTTGCGCCCGGTGAATACTCGATCCGCGGCGGATTGATCGATCTTTTCCCGATGGGTTCGGCGCTGCCCTTTCGCCTCGATCTGTTCGACGATGAAATCGAGAGTATCAAGACCTTTGACGTCGATACCCAGCGCACGCTCTACCCGGTGCCGGAAATCCGTTTGTTACCGGCCCGCGAATTTCCTCTCGACGACAAGGGCCGCGCCCTGTTCCGCCAGCGCTTTCGCGAGATGTTCGAGGGCGACCCGGCCAAATCGGGAATCTACAAGGACGTCTCCAACGGCATCGCCTCGGCCGGCATCGAATACTGGCTACCTCTTTTCTTTGAGGAAACGGCGACGCTTTTCGACTACCTGCCAAAAGACACGGTGCTGTGCCTGCACAACGACGTCCCGGAAGCGATCCGCTCGTTCTGGCGCGACGCCCAGTCACGCTATGACATGCTCTCGGGGGAGAAGAGCCGGCCCCTGCTGCCGACCGGTGACCTGTTTCTCTCCGAAGAACAGTTTTTCACCGCCGCCAAGCCCTACACGCGACTGATCCTGGCCGCAGGCAGCGACGGCCCGTCGACGGCCCTGCCGCTGGTCGCCGTCGACCGCCGCGCCGAGGACCCGCTGACCCGGCTGAAAGCCTTTATCGACGGCTTTCCCGGCCGCGTACTGATCCTCGCCGAATCGGCCGGACGCCGCGAGACCCTCGCCGTACTCTTTGCCGAATACGGACTGAAACCCGACGCCAGCGCCGACCTGTCAGGATTTCTCGCCAGCGATAGCAAACTTGCACTCAGCGTCGCGCCCCTCCACGACGGTTTCCTCCTCACCCCTCACGCCTCACTCCTCACGGCTTTCATCACCGAATCCGAGCTCTACGCCGGCAGCCCTTCGCGTCGTTCGCGCCACGCGGCGCAGCGCAAGGCCTCGCTCGACAACTGGCTGCGCGACCTCACCGAACTGAAAGTCGGCGATCCGGTGGTACACGAACAGCACGGCATCGCCCGCTATCAGGGGTTGATTCACCTCGACCTCGGCGAAGGCAATATGGAATTCCTCGAACTCCATTACGCCAACGACGCCAAGCTCTATGTCCCGGTCTCGCAACTGCACCTGATCTCGCGCTATTCCGGCTCCGACCCGGAAACCGCGCCGCTGCACGCCCTGGGCACGCCGCAATGGGAAAAAGCCAAACGCCGTGCCGCCCTGCAGGCCCGCGACACCGCCGCCGAACTGCTGCAACTCTATGCCCAGCGCGCAGCACGCCAGGGCCACGCCTTCGAATTCACCGTGCATGACTACGAAGCCTTTTCCGACGGCTTCGGTTTTGAAGAAACCCCGGACCAGGCCGCCGCGATCAATGCGGTCATCGACGACATGAAATCGGGCCGACCGATGGATCGTCTGGTCTGTGGTGACGTCGGCTTCGGCAAGACCGAAGTCGCCCTGCGCGCCGCCTTCTGTGCGGTGGCGGGTGGCAAGCAGGTGGCCGTGCTGTGCCCGACGACCCTGCTCTGCGAACAGCACTTCCAGACCTTCAGCGACCGCTTCGCCGACTGGCCGGTGAAGATCGTCGAACTGTCGCGCTTCCGTTCAGCCAAGGAAACCACCCAGGCGCTCAAGGAACTGGCCGAAGGCAAGGTCGACATCGTCATCGGCACACACAAGCTGCTGCAGAAGGACGTGAAATTTACCCGCCTTGGCCTCGTGGTCATCGATGAGGAACACCGTTTCGGCGTGCGCCAGAAGGAAGCGCTCAAGGCCTTGCGCGCCGAAGTTGATGTGCTGACGCTGACCGCCACGCCGATCCCACGCACGCTCGGCATGTCGCTCGAAGGCCTGCGCGATTTTTCGGTGATCGCTACCGCGCCGCAGAAACGGCTGGCGATCAAGACCTTCGTTTCGCGCTACTCCGACGGCATCATTCGCGAAGCGCTGCTGCGCGAATTCAAGCGTGGCGGCCAGGTGTACTTCCTGCACAACGAAGTCGACACCATCGAGAACATGCGCGACAAGCTGACCAAGCTCTTGCCCGAAGCGCGCATCGTCGTCGGCCACGGCCAGCTCAACGAGCGCGAACTGGAGCGCGTGATGCGCGACTTCACCGGCCAGCGCGCCAATCTGCTGTTGTGCACGACGATCATCGAGACCGGCATCGACAACCCGCACGCCAACACCATCATCATCAACCGCGCCGACAAGTTCGGCCTGGCCCAG
>JBAXHE010000082.1:0-13223 GCA_037139055.1 Betaproteobacteria bacterium
GGCGACTGGGCTGAAAGAGAAAGTTCGCTGTTGCTGCAGGGGCAGGAGGGTAAAAAGTGAAACAGTTAAAACGGTACTTTCTCGGATTCCTTGGTGGGGTATTTCTTGCGGCTTCTGCGCTCAGTGCCCAGGAAGCGCGACAAAATTCAATTGAGTCATTGACGGTCGTCCAGCAGGGAGGTGTTCTCAATCTGAAACTGCTGTTTAAGGAGCCTTTAGCCGCGTTGCCGACCGGATTCAGTGTGGCTAAACCGGCACGTATCGCGCTGGATTTTGCAAATACTACGAATGGGCTTGGAAAGAATAGTCAGGTCTATAACGAAGGTGATCTGAAGAGCATTAATTTTGTACAAGCTGAGGGACGAACACGCATAGTTCTGAACCTTAGCCAGTCGATGACGTATGAAGCATCGATGGACGGAAACAGCTTGTTGTTGGCGCTTGTTCCCGTAGAAAGCGGAGATTGGAAAAAAGGAGGTGTAAGTCCTCAAGTTGAGCATTTTTCGCAAGCACGTCCGACGCAGGCCATGAATTTGGTTCGCGATATTGCATTTCGCCGGGGAGGAGATGGAGAGGCCAGAATAACAGTTGACCTGAGTGACCCCAATGCGGGAATTGATATTCGCCAGCAGGGTGATGTGTTGATCGTTGATTTTATTAAAGTGACTGTTCCCGAGAGCTTGCGCAAGCGTCTCGACGTGACTGATTTTGCTACACCCGTAGTCAAAATGAATACCGTTCAGCAGGGAGCTAATGCGCGAATGACGATTACCCCACGCGGTTTGTGGGAGCACAATGCTTACCAGACAGATAACCAGTTCGTGATTGAAGTTAAACAGATAATCGAGAATCCCAGCAAACTGGTCCAGGGTTCGCGTGGGGGGTATATCGGAGAAAAACTGTCACTGAATTTCCAGAACGTTGACGTCAGGCGCTTACTGCAGGTGATTGGCGAGTTTACTGGGATGAACATGGTGGTCAGTGATTCGGTGGGTGGATCGATTACCCTGATTTTGAAGGACGTTCCTTGGGATCAGGCGCTGGATATCATCATGAAGCAAAAAGGGCTGGATATGCGCAAGAATGGGAATGTCATTCTTATCGCGCCTCGTGAGGAAATTGCGACCAAGGAAAAACTGGAATTTGAAGCGAAGGCCCAGATAAATGATTTGGCACCCTTAGTGACAGAAAGCTTCCAGATGAATTACATCAAAGGGGAGGATCTCAGGCGTTTGCTCATCGATCCAAAGCAGACCATGCTTTCCAAGCGAGGCACGGCCCTGCTCGACACCCGGTCAAACATTATTTTTGTTACAGATACAGCGACTCGCATTGAAGACATGAGAGCCATGATCATCAAGATCGATATCCCGGTCAGGCAGGTCATGATTGAGGCGCGTATTGTAGAGGCAGGAGATTCGTTCGCGAAGAATCTCGGTGTTCGTCTTGGTGCTGGATCGAGTACGCCAACTTTTAATTCATCAGGTCAGATTTCATCAGTGGTTAATTCGACAAATGCGTCGATCAATAGCTCGACTTATACCGCACAGAGTGCCGCACTGAATTTGCCGGCAACACCACGGGCAGGGTCTGCGGGAACGCTTGGTCTGTCTTTGTACAACGCTGGATATACCAGTTTTCTGAGCGCGGAGATTTCAGCATTAGAGGCTGATGGGCGGGGTAAAGTCATCTCCAGTCCTCGGGTCATGACGGCAAATCAGGTCGAGGCGCTGATTGAACAAGGGGTAGAAATACCCTATCAGCAGGCAACCAGTTCAGGCGCAACGAGCATATCTTTCCGCAAGGCGAACTTGGCGTTGAAAGTCAAACCGCAGATCACGCCTGATGGGAAAATTACGATGACCTTGGATATTAACAAGGATACGCCAAATACTAAGCTATCCACTGGAGCAGGTGTTGCTATTGATACCAAGCACGTCAAGACGGAAGTGCTGGTAGAGAACGGAGGGACGGTGGTCATCGGGGGGATTTATACCCAGAACGTTAGTGAGAATACGCAAAGGGTTCCGTTCTTTGGTGACCTGCCTTATATAGGCTGGCTGTTCAAAAATCGCGAATGGATTGATGACAAGACTGAGTTGCTGGTATTCATCACGCCAAAGATCGTGGTGGAGAGCTTGTCGATACGCTGAACCACGTTTCGTATCAGCACAGGCCGGCTATTGCCGGCCTTTTTGTTCGCGAAAGATCGAGCAAGGCTGCGGTAGAATATTGGTGTGGATAAACAACAGATAAATAATGTCTATCTGGTCGGCCTGATGGGGGCTGGCAAGACGACGATTGGACGGTCGCTGGCAAAGCGACTGGGGCTACGCTTTGAAGACTCAGATCGGGTGATTGAAGCGCGTACGGGGGTGAATATTCCGACCGTATTCGAGATTGAGGGTGAAGAGGGCTTTCGCAAGCGCGAAGCCCAGGTCATCGAAGAACTTTCGCAAACCAGCGGGTTGGTTGTGGCGACAGGGGGCGGAGTGGTGCTTCGTCCAGAAAATCGAGCCCGGATGAGCGAGAGTGGTTTCGTGGTCTACCTCAATGTGCCGCCCTACACCCTATGGGAGCGGACCCGGCATGACAAAAACCGTCCGCTGCTGAGGGTGGAAAATCCACTGCTGCGACTCAAGGAGCTGTATCTGGAGCGCGACCCGTTTTATCGTGAGGTGGCTGACTTGATCGTCGACGGCAGCCGAATGAAATCGCAGGGAATCCTGCAACTCCTGGTAAAAGAGATCGGAGAGCGATGGAAACCTTGATCGTCCCCTTGGGGGCGCGTGCCTATCCCATTCATATCGGCAACGGAATACTTGAACACTCCGACTTGTTGGCCCCCGTATTGCGTCAGCCACGGGTAGTTGTGGTCACCAATGCAACGGTCGCGCCTCTGTATCTGCAGCGCTTGACGTCAGCTCTAGATAAGAGCGCAATTGAGTCTCATGCGATCATTTTGCCCGATGGTGAAAACCACAAGAACTGGGAAACGCTCAACCTGATTTTTACCGAGCTGCTGGAAAGGCACTGTGAACGTTCGACGACACTGCTTGCCTTGGGCGGTGGGGTGGTTGGCGATATGACCGGATTTGCCGCTGCCTGCTATCAGCGTGGCATGCCCTTTGTGCAAGTTCCGACGACGTTGCTCTCGCAGGTGGATTCTTCCGTGGGAGGGAAAACAGCGATCAACCACCCGAGCGGAAAGAACATGATCGGCGCGTTCTACCAGCCGCGACTGGTGCTGGCCGATACCGAGGTCTTGAATACCTTGCCAGAACGCGAGTTACGATCGGGGTTGGTTGAAGTCATCAAGTATGGACTGATCCGCGATCTGCCCTTTCTTGAATGGCTGGAAGTCAATTTGGAGCGTATTCTTGCTCGCGATCCGGAGGCTCTGGCCCACGCCATCTATCACTCGTGCAGGAATAAGGCCGAAGTGGTGGTCGCTGATGAGCACGAGAATGGAGAGCGAGCGCTGCTGAATCTTGGGCACACCTTCGGGCATGCCATCGAGACTGGGATGGGCTACGGTGTATGGCTGCACGGCGAGGCGGTTGCCGTCGGTACCCTGATGGCGGCGGAGCTGTCACGGAGGTTGGGCTCGATTGCTGCCGCCGATGTCCAGCGAATCGTTGAACTCTATTCGCGGGCAGGAATTCCTGTCGAGGGGCCGACGATGCTTCCGGAAAAATACCTGCAGTTGATGCAGCATGATAAAAAAGTGCAGGACGGGAAAATGCGCCTGGTGCTGTTCAAACACATTGGCCAGGCGGTCGTCTGCGACCGGGCAACTCCGCATGAGATCACCCAATCCATTGTCGCGTGGTCTCCCCATGCATGACCTCGCGCCTTACGCCGTTTCACCGACCAACTCCCGCGGACGTTGCTTTCCTGATCAATCGCCGTCGTATCGCAGTGAATTCCAGCGCGACCGCGACCGCATTGTGCACTCAACCGCGTTCCGCCGTCTCGAATACAAAACCCAGGTTTTTGTCAATCACGAAGGCGACCTGTTTCGCACGCGCTTGACGCACAGCCTTGAAGTCGCGCAGATCGCGCGAGGCATCGCCCGCGCGTTGCGGCTCAACGAAGATCTGGTTGAGGCTATTTCGCTGGCGCATGACCTAGGACATACCCCGTTTGGGCACGCCGGCCAGGATGCGCTCAATGCCTGTATGTCGGCGCACGGAGGCTTTGAGCATAATCTTCAAAGCTTACGTATCGTCGATCTGCTGGAAGAGCGCTACGCCGTATTTGACGGTTTGAACCTGTGCTTTGAAACACGAGAAGGCATTATCAAGCATTGCTCCAACGAGAATGCCCAGAAGCTCGGTGAGCTGGGTGAGCGTTTCATCCAGCGCACTCAATCTTCGCTGGAAGCGCAGATATGCAATCTCGCTGACGAGATCGCTTACAACAATCATGACGTCGATGACGGGCTGAGGTCAGGATTAATCAGCCTCGAGCAGCTGCAGGAAGTGAGTCTGTTTGCCCGGCAGGTGGCGGTGGTTCGCCAGGCGTATCCGGGTCTTGACGGCCGCCGCCTAATACACGAAACGATTCGGCGCATGATCAACGCGCTGGTCTGCGACCTGATCGAAACGACGCAGGCTCATATTGATCGCACTCAACCGGGCAGCCTTGACGCAGTGCGACTCGGTGGGCCTCTGGTCGGGTTCTCCGACGAGCTGAAGGAGGCGCAGCGCGAAATGAAGCGCTTCCTGCGCCAACACCTTTATCAGCATTTTGAAGTGCTGCGCATGACGAGTAAGGCGCAGCGAATTGTCAGCGAACTATTTTCGGCATTCATGAACGATCCGCGCTTGCTGCCGCCAAAGTTTCAGTCGGAGCGAGAGCAGGAACGCAGAGTCGCAGACTATATTGCCGGAATGACTGACCGTTATGCAATGAAGGAGCACCGGCGATTATTTGCTGTCGGAGAAATTTAGGTAGTTAGCCAAAGAAAACGCCCGCAGATGCGGGCGTTTTTGTTTTCAGTCCTGGTCTGTTTAGTCGCGCAGAACGGTCAGCACTTCATCGAGCATTTTCTTGGCATCGCCAAAGAGCATGCGGTTGTTTTCTTTGTAGAAGAGTGGATTGTCAACGCCAGCATAGCCGGAAGCCATGCTGCGCTTCATTACGATGGAGGTCTTGGCTTTCCAGACTTCAAGCACCGGCATGCCGGCAATCGGGCTGCTCGGATCGTCTTGGGCCGCCGGATTGACGATGTCGTTGGCGCCGATGACCATCGACACGTCGGTGCTCGGGAAGTCCTCATTGAGTTCATCCATTTCGAACACCACGTCGTAAGGTACCTTGGCTTCGGCGAGCAGAACATTCATGTGGCCTGGCATGCGCCCGGCAACCGGGTGAATGCCAAAGCGCACGTTGACCCCTTTGGCACGCAACAGCTTGGTGATTTCGAACACGGTGTGCTGCGCCTGCGCCACGGCCATGCCGTAACCCGGAACAATGATTACGCTCTTGGCTTCACGCAGCAGTTCGGCGGTTTCGGCAGCGAGAATCGGAGTGACTTCACCCGCAGGTTCTGCGGAACCACCCGTTGCTGCCGGTTTTCCGCCGTCAGAACCAAAGCCCCCAGCGATCACGCTGATGAAATTTCGGTTCATCGCGTTACACATGATGTAGGAAAGAATCGCACCGCTTGAGCCGACCAGGGCACCAGTAACGATCAACAGGTCATTCGACAGCATGAAACCTGTTGCAGCCGCAGCCCAGCCCGAGTAACTATTGAGCATCGACACCACAACCGGCATGTCGGCGCCGCCGATGGCCATTACCATATGCACGCCGAAGAGCAACGAAATGATCGTCATCACGATCATCGGCGTCATTCCCTGGGCGATGGTTTCCGCATGCAGGAACTCACGGCCGAAGTAAATGATGATCAGCAGGCCGGCCAGGTTCATCAAGTGACGTCCCGGCAGCAAAACCGGCTTGCCGCCGATCTTACCGGACAGTTTGCCGAAGGCGATTACCGAGCCGGACAAGGTGACAGCGCCAATCAGCACACCGATGTACATCTCCATTTCGTGAATTGCCTTTTCAGCACTGTTCAAATCCAGTGCGGCAACCGGGTCGATGTAGTTGGCATAACCGACCAGCATCGCGGCGAGACCGACCATGCTGTGCATGAAAGCGACCAGTTCGGGCATTTGTGTCATCTGCACGAAGCGAGCCAGATAAAGGCCAATGGCCCCGCCGGCGACCATTGAAGCAATGATCCAGGGCAAACCGGCGGCTTCAACGCGCGGGCCAAATACCGTGGCCAGCACGGCGATGCCCATGCCGATCATGCCATAGAGATTGCCGCGACGTGCCGTCTCCTGATTAGAGAGGCCTCCGAGGCAGAGGATGAAGAGAATTGTTGCTCCGATATAGGAGACTGTTGCCAGACTTCCAGACATGTTCATATCTCCTTATTTGCGGAACATAGCCAGCATGCGCTGGGTGACGGCGAATCCGCCGAACATATTGATGGTGGCCAAAACAATGCCGCCCACCGCCAGCCAGCGGATCAATTCCTCAGGGCGGGCAATGTCGCCCGTGAGTGGCGGAGCGATTTGGACCAGCGCTCCTATGGCGATGATGCTGCTGATGGCGTTGGTGACACTCATCAGCGGTGTGTGCAGCGCCGGTTTGACATTCCACACCACCATGTAGCCGATGAAGCAGGCCAGTACAAAAACGGTGAAGTGGCCGAGGAAAGCCGCCGGTGCGTAAGCGCCGACGAGCCAGAACAATGCCGCGGCGGCACCAAACATGATGGCCATCTTGCTGCCCGCCATGGGCTCAGTGCTGCCACCGTGACCGTGGCCTTTCTTGGCCGCTACAGTCGGCGCTGCTGCCGTCTTGGCTACAGCGGGTGCTGGCGGAGCTTTGGGCGGTGGTGGTGGCCAGGTAATGCTGCCATCCTTGATGACCGTCAGTCCGCGAATGGCGTCATCTTCCATATTGACATCAATGATGCCGTCCTTGGTTTTGCACAGTTCTTCGGTCAAGCGCAGCAAGTTGTTGGCATACAGCGACGACGACTGTCTGGCCAGTCGGCCAACCAGATCCGTGTAGCCGATGATGGTGACGCCGTGCTTCACAACGGCCTGGCCAGGTTCGGTCAGTTCGCAGTTGCCTCCCTGCTCGGCAGCCATGTCGACGATGACACTGCCGGCTTTCATGCTTTGCACCATTTCGGCGGTGATGAGTTTCGGCGCGGGTTTGCCCGGAATCAGCGCGGTGGTGATAATGATATCCACCTCCTTGGCCTGTTTGGCGTACATCTCGCGCTGGGCTTGCTGGAAACCCTCGCTCATGACTTTGGCGTAGCCGCCACCGCCCGAGCCTTCTTCCTCGTATTCCACCTTGACGAATTCGCCACCCAGCGATACGACCTGGTCTGCCACTTCGGCTCGCGTGTCGTTGGCGCGCACAATGGCGCCCAGATTGGCCGCAGTGCCGATCGCCGACAATCCGGCCACGCCGGCGCCGGCGATGAAGACCTTGGCCGGAGGAACCTTGCCGGCGGCAGTGATCTGGCCGTTGAAGAAGCGACCAAAAGCATTGGCGGCTTCAATGACGGCTCGGTAGCCCGCGACACCAGCCTGTGAGGTTAGCGCGTCCATCTTCTGGGCGCGGCTCAGCGTGCGCGGCAGCGCATCGATAGCCAGAATGGTGGCTTTCTTGGCGGCCAGTTGCTGCATCAGTTCAGGATTTTGCGCCGGCCAGATAAAGGAGATCAACGTTCCTCCCTCGCGCATTAGTTCAACTTCTTCGCTGCTCGGGCCGCGAACCTTTAAAACGATGTCTGAGCTTGCCCAGAGTTTCGCTGCGCCCTCGATGATTTCTGCCCCGGTAGCACGGTAGGCATCGTCACTGAAATTGGCATAATCTCCGGCGCCTGACTGAACGGCAACCTTGAAGCCCAGCTTGATAAGTTTTTCAACGACATCAGGAACAGTCGCAACGCGTTTCTCGCCCGCATAGACCTCTTTGGGTACTCCGATAGTCAGTGGCATTGAGTTCTCCATCGCTTGATTCGTAAATGTTAAAAATACAGTTGCCCTGTGTGCGCACTGTTTTCAGCGAAATTGTGAAGCTACAAAAAGTCATCTTGAAAAAAATCACCACAGCGATCACCGGGATGACCAATAACGGTAAAGCCCCAGGATGAACTGCCGTTGCCTGAAGCCACTGTTATCAAAATCGTCCCAATTGCATTTTCTTAGTGGGGGTATGCGACAATAAATCTTATCATGGTGGTTGAGGCGAGCAAGGGTAGTTTGAATATTTCAAGCTTTCAGATAGCCTTCAGAAAAGCTTTTCATCTAAAACGCAACGAACGCACTTTTTTGGTGCGACATTGGTGCTTTGTGCGCACAAGGTTTCACGGTATACTCACAGATCGCCCATTACATAGACAAGCTGGCTGTCGGCCGGCTTTTTTGACGTTTGGTGTATTGGCAATCTGAGTTATGTCATTGTTTTGTGAGGATTCGAGCGTGATGGATTCGGTTTTACCAAAAGAGCAGGGGCTATATGACCCGGCAAATGAGCACGATGCCTGTGGTGTCGGTTTTGTGGCTCACATCAAGGGGAAGAAAAGCCACTCGATTATCGAGCAGGGCCTGCTGATTCTGAAGAATCTCGATCACCGCGGTGCGGTGGGCGCCGATCCGTTGATGGGTGACGGTGCGGGCATCCTGATTCAGATTCCAGATGGCTTCTTCCGCGAAGAGATGGCCAAGCAGGGCATCAAGCTTCCGCGTGCCGGAGATTACGGCATTGGCATGGTTTTCCTGCCACGGGAATCGGCTTCGCGTCTGGCCTGTCAGGAAGAAATCGAGCGCGCCGTGCGTTCGGAAGGCCAGGTCGTACTGGGTTGGCGCGATGTGCCGATCAATCGCGAGATGCCGATGTCGCCTGCGGTGCGCGCGCGCGAGCCGATCATGCGTCAGATCTTTATTGGTCGTGGTGCCGAGGTGATGGTGACCGACGCTCTGGAGCGCAAACTGTATGTCATCCGCCGCCGTGCTGCGAATGCCATCCGGGCACTCGGCCTCGAACACAGCAAAGAATTCTATCAGCCGTCGATGTCGGCGCGGACCATCGTGTACAAGGGCCTACTGCTGGCCGATCAGGTTGGCGAGTACTACACCGATCTCAAAGATCCGCGCTGTGTTTCGGCACTGGCGCTGGTGCACCAGCGTTTCTCGACCAATACTTTCCCGACATGGCCGTTGGCGCACCCATTCCGCATGATTGCGCACAATGGTGAGATCAATACCTTGCGCGGCAATTACAACTGGATGCGTGCGCGTGAAAAAGGAACTTCCTCGCCGCTTTTGGGTGCCGATCTGGAAAAGATCTGGCCGTTGATTTACCCGAATCAGTCCGATACGGCGTCGTTCGATAACGCCCTTGAACTGCTGGTCATGGGGGGGTATTCGCTGGCGCATGCCATGATGATGCTGATTCCTGAAGCCTGGGAGTCGCATACGCTGATGGATGAAAAACGTCGCGCCTTCTACGAGTATCACGCGGCGATGATGGAGCCGTGGGATGGTCCGGCAGCGGTGGCGTTTACCGATGGGCGGCAAATCGGCGCCACGCTTGACCGCAATGGTTTGCGTCCGGCGCGTTACCTGGTAACCGATGACGATTTCGTCGTGATGTCATCTGAAGCCGGCGTGCTGCCGATTCCAGACGAGAAAATCGTCAAGAAATGGCGTTTGCAGCCGGGCAAGATGTTCCTCATCGATCTTGATCAGGGCCGCATCATTGACGACGTTGAGCTCAAGGAATCCTTGTCACGGCAGAAGCCGTATCAGGACTGGGTGGCGCGCATCAACATCAAGCTTGACGGGCTGGAAGATCCGGTCAATGCAGCGGCGCCCGAGTGCTCGGCTTCGATGCTCGATCGCCAGCAGGCCTTTGGCTTCACTCAGGAGGACGTCAAGTTCATTCTTGAGCCGATGGCCAAGACCGGCGAAGAGGCGACTGGCTCGATGGGTAACGATTCGCCGATGGCGGTATTGTCGAGCAAGAACAAGCCGCTGTTCAACTATTTCCGGCAGCTGTTTGCCCAGGTGACCAATCCGCCGATTGACCCGATTCGTGAGCAGTTGGTTATGTCGCTGGTGTCGTTTATCGGCCCCAAGCCCAATCTGCTAGGTATTAACGAGATCAATCCGCCTTACCGGCTGGAAGTGACGCAGCCGGTGCTGAGCTTTGCCGACATGGCCAAGCTGCGCAATATCACAGCCTATACCGATGGAAAATTCCTTTCTGCGGAACTGGATATCTGTTATCCGCTGGCCTGGGGTATGGAGGGCGTTGAAGCCCGCCTGGCCTCACTCTGTGCCGAAGCCGAAGATGCCGTGCATCGCGGCTGCAGCATCCTGATCGTTTCGGATCGCAAGCTGGATCGTGACAATGTCGCTATCCCGGCCTTGCTGGCTACCTCGGCGGTGCATCAGCATCTGGTGACCAAGGGTCTGCGTACCCGCGTTGGCCTGGTGGTCGAAACCGGAAGCGTGCGCGAGACGCACCATTTTGCCGTGCTGGCCGGGTATGGCGCTGAAGCCGTGCACCCCTATCTGACGCTGGAAACACTGCAGAAAATGGGTGGCGCCGATGGCGAGAAGTACATCAAGCACTTCATTAAGGGCGTCGGCAAAGGCCTGCTCAAGGTGATGTCGAAGATGGGCATTTCGACCTACATGTCCTACACTGGCGCACAGATCTTTGAAGCCATCGGTCTGCAGAAAAAGCTGGTCGACAAGTACTTTACCGGCACCTCGACTCAGGTCGAAGGCATCGGTGTATTTGAAGTCATGGAAGAAGCGATTCGCCTGCACAAACAGGCTTTCAGTGAAGATCCGGTGACGGCCAATAGCCTTGATGTCGGCGGCGACTATGCCTTTCGTATCCGTGGTGAAGAACATATGTGGACGCCGGATGCGATCGCCAAGCTACAGCATTCGACACGCTCCGGGAAATACGAGACCTACAAGGAATACGCCAAGATCATCAACGATCAGACCAAGCGGCACATGACGCTGCGTGGACTGTTCGAGATCAAGGCGGCAGGACCCGCGGTTCCACTGGAGGAAGTCGAGCCGGCGAAGGATATCGTCAAGCGTTTTGCAACTGGCGCCATGTCGCTCGGTTCGATTTCAACCGAAGCGCACAGCACACTGGCCATTGCCATGAACCGTATCGGCGGCAAGTCGAATACCGGTGAAGGCGGTGAAGATCCAGCACGCTTCAAACCGGTCAAGGCCGGGCAGATGGTCTCCGAAATCATCGGCAAGAGCCGTATTGAGCGCGATTACCAGCTCAAGGAAGGCGACAGCCTGCGTTCGGCGATCAAGCAGGTCGCTTCCGGCCGTTTCGGCGTGACCGCCGAGTACCTGGCCAACGCTGATCAGATCCAGATCAAGATGGCGCAAGGCGCGAAACCCGGTGAAGGTGGTCAGTTGCCGGGACACAAGGTCTCCGAGTACATCGGCTTCCTGCGTCACTCGGTGCCGGGTGTCGGTCTGATTTCGCCGCCGCCGCACCACGATATCTATTCGATCGAAGATCTGGCACAGCTGATTCACGATTTGAAGAACGCCAACGCGAAAGCCTCGATCAGCGTCAAGCTGGTTTCTGAAGTCGGGGTGGGTACTGTTGCTGCCGGGGTGACCAAGGCCAAGGCCGATCACCTGGTGATTGCCGGCCACGATGGCGGTACTGGTGCCAGCCCTCAATCGTCGATCAAGCATGCCGGTTCGCCGTGGGAGCTGGGTCTCTCTGAGACGCAACAGACCCTGGTGCTGAACCGATTGCGCGGACGCGTTCGGGTCCAGGTTGATGGTCAGATGAAGACCGGCCGTGATGTACTGATTGGCGCACTGCTGGGTGCCGACGAGGTAGGCTTTGCGACGGCGCCGCTGGTTGTCGAAGGCTGCATCATGATGCGTAAATGCCATCTGAATACCTGCCCGGTTGGCGTGGCGACACAGGATCCGGTCTTGCGTCGCAAATTCTCTGGGCAACCCGAGCACGTGGTGAATTTCTTCTTCTTCGTCGCTGAAGAATTGCGCGAACTGATGGCGCAGATCGGCATTCGTACCTTTGATGAGCTGATCGGTCGCGTTGATCTGCTCGATATGCGCAAGGGCGTCGAACACTGGAAAGCCAAGGGCCTCGACTACAGCCGCATCTTCTACTCGCCGGCAAAACTTCCGGGAGAGCCGGTGCTGCATTGTCAGACGCAGGATCATGGCTTGGAAAAAGCGCTCGACAATCAGCTGATTGTCTTGGCGAAACCCGCGCTGGAAAAAGGAAAACCGGTCAAGATCGATCTGCCGGTGCTGAATTCCAATCGTACGGTCGGTGCCATGCTCTCGGGCCGAGTTGCCGAGAAGTACGGGCACGCCGGACTGCCGGACGACACCATCCATATCACGCTGAACGGTTCGGCCGGACAGAGTTTCGGCGCACTGCTGGCGCGTGGGGTGACGATGGATCTTATCGGTGAAGGCAACGACTACGTCGGCAAGGGGCTTTCGGGGGGGCGGATTATCGTTCGTCCGCATGCTGACTTCCGTGGTCAGACACCTTCCAACATCATCATCGGCAATACCGTGCTTTACGGCGCGACCGAAGGCGAAGCATTCTTTGCCGGTGTGGCCGGCGAGCGTTTCGCGGTGCGCAACTCGGGAGCCACCGCCGTTGTTGAAGGTGTTGGCGATCACGGTTGCGAATACATGACCGGCGGGACCGTCGTTGTTCTGGGCATGACCGGACGTAATTTTGCTGCTGGTATGTCCGGTGGCGTCGCCTACGTGCTCGACGAGGAAGGGACTTTTGAAACCCGCTGCAATATGGCCCAGGTCTCGCTTGAACCGGTTGAAGATGAAATTGCCGCGCGCAAGGGAAGTGCTTCCGGAGACGAGCTCGAAAGCCATGGCAAGGTCGATGTACGGCACCTGGGACAGATCGACGAAGTGCTGCTCAAGGGCTTGATCGAGAAACATTTGAAACACACGGGAAGTCGCCAGGCGCGCAGGATTCTTGACGATTGGGCCGCAAGCCGTGCCCGTTTTGTAAAGATCATGCCACACGAGTATCGTCGCGCATTGACCGAACTGGCCGTTCTGAAGGCCGAGAAACAGCAAATGGAGGCAGTTTAAATGGGAAAGCCGACGGGC
>JBAXHE010000083.1:0-13197 GCA_037139055.1 Betaproteobacteria bacterium
GCGCTGGCTATTCTGGCGCTGGATTTTGTTTTGACCTCCTTCATGTTCCGGGGGCTTTGATGAGTCGCAAGTTAATAGATTTATGGGTTGGTTTTTTCGTGGTGGTTGGTTTTGCTGCGGTGTTGTTTTTGGCGCTCCGGGTGGGGAACCTTTCCTCAGCCAACTTTGCCGAAACCTACGCGCTGACGGCCAAGTTTGATAACATCGGCGGACTGAAGGTTCGTGGGCCGGTGAAAAGTGCCGGGGTAGTGGTCGGACGAGTCACCGAGATTACCTTCGATCCACAGACGTACGAAGCGGTTGTGATACTCACTATTAATGGTCAGTACCACTTCCCGAAAGATACCTTTGCGTCGATTCTGACGGCGGGTTTGCTCGGTGAGCAGTACGTCGGGCTCGACGCCGGTGGCGAAGAGAAGATGTTGAAGGCAGGCGACGTGGTGGCCAAGACTCAATCGGCCGTTGTGCTGGAAAAACTGATCAGTCAGTTTATGTTCAACAAGGCGTCCGAAGGGCCGGACAAGAAATAATAGGAAGGGTTGATTCGTGAACACTCAAATGGTCAAGCGTCTGTTTTCGGTGGCACTCGTTGTCGCTGTCGGCGGTCTGTCGGGGTGCGCGACTACCGCGAACAACCCAAAGGATCCCTACGAAGGCTTCAATCGTGCCATGTTCCAGGTGAACGAGGGGATCGATGTCGTCGCCAAGCCGGTGGCACAGGGCTACGACGCAGTGGCTCCCTTGCCCGTTAAGGCGGGGGTCGGCAACTTCTTCGGCAATATTGCCGATGTCTGGATCTCGATCAACAACCTCTTGCAGGGTAAGGGCCAGGAGGGACTTTCCGATATGGGACGCTTCCTGATCAATACCACGGTCGGCATCGGTGGCGTGTTTGATATCGCCAGCGAAATCGGACTGGAAAAACACGCCGAAGACTTTGGTCAGACGCTGGGCAAGTGGGGTGCCGCTGATGGCCCTTATTTCTTCTGGCCGATCATCGGGCCACGCACCACGCGCGACACCTTTGGCTGGCTGGTCGATACCAATATCGATCCAGTCTGGCACGTCCAGAATGTTCCTGTGCGCAATTCGCTGGTCGGGATTCGCTTCATCGACACGCGCGCCAGCTTGCTGCCGGCTGACAAGGTGGTTGAGCAAGCCGCTTTCGACAAGTACAACTACATCCGTGATGCCTATCTGCAAAAGCGCTTCAGTGACATCAACGACGGGAAGGTGTCCAAGTCCGAGTCCGAGTAAGCATGGAGTGTGTTCGGATAGACCTGGGTTGATTATTTGATTATTGAGAGAGATATGAAATCGTTGTTTTCACTGCTTCTTGGGGTTTTTCTGTTGTCTTCTCCTGCGTTTGCACAGGAGGACTCTCCGGATGCGCTGATCAAAAAAGTGACGGATGACGTGTTGACCATCGTTCGTCAGGACAAGGATATTCAGAGTGGAAATACCAAGAAAGCCATTGAACTGGTGGAAAACAAGGTATTGCCGCACTTCAATTTCCTGCACATGACGGCACTGGCCATGGGCCGCGACTGGAACAAGGCCAACCCTGAGCAGAAAAAACGTCTTGCCGATGAGTTCAAAACGCTGCTGGTGCGGACCTATTCGAATGCGCTGACCGGCTACAAGGACCAGGCCGTTCGCTACAAGCCGACCAAGATGCAAGCCGGCGATACCGAGGTGGTGGTCAAGACGGAAATCGTGCAGCCCGGTAACAAGCCAATTCAGCTGGACTATTCACTGGAGAAGCTTGATGCCGGATGGAAAGTCTATGACGTGATTGTCGCTGGCGTTAGTCTGGTCAGCAATTATCGTGACACTTTCAATCAGGAAGTGCGCGCCAACGGCGTCGATGGCTTGATCGTGATGCTGGTGAACAAGAACAAACAGAACGAACCGGGCAAGAAATGATCGAGCAGAAAAGTGATGGTCTGCTGAGTGTTTCGGGTCCCATGCTGATCGCCAATGCCACCGACCTGCTGGATTCAGGGCGAAGCTATTTACGCCCTGGGGTGGCCCAGATCGTTTTCGATCTGTCAGCCGTAGCCGAAACCGATTCCTCCGCTTTGTCAGTGGTTTTTGGCTGGTTGCGTACGGCACGGGCGTGTGGCGTCTCTATGCACATTACCCAGCCCCCGGCCAGCATGATCAGTATCGCAGCGCTCTACGGCGTTTCCGATTCACTCCCGCTGGCCTGAGGGTCGGCGCGTCTTCGTTTTTTGAGTTCAGATGCCATGGGCGTCGCGGTTTCCATTCAGAATGTAGTCAAGAGTTTTGGCGCTTTGCGCGCACTCGACGGCGTATCGCTGGAAATTGCCGAAGGCGAGTTCTTCGGCCTGCTTGGGCCAAACGGCGCCGGCAAGACGACGCTGATTTCCAGCTTGGCGGGTCTGGTCAGGGCGGATTCGGGAACCCTCAAAGTGCAGGGCTTCGACGTGGTCTCCGACTATCGTGAAGCACGGCGACGGCTCGGCGTCGTTCCGCAGGAACTGGTCTTTGACCCCTTCTTCAGTGTGCGTGAGACTCTGCGCATCCAGTCCGGTTACTTCGGCATCCGCAATAACGACGCCTGGATCGACGAGATCCTTGAAAACCTCGATCTGACCAGCAAGGCCGATACCAATATGCGGCGCCTGTCAGGCGGCATGAAGCGCCGGGTGCTGGTGGCGCAGGCGCTGGTGCACAAGCCGCCGGTAATCGTCCTCGACGAACCCACTGCCGGGGTTGACGTCGAGTTGCGCCAGACCCTGTGGCAGTTCGTCCAGCGCCTCAATCAGGAGGGCCATACGGTGATCCTGACCACCCATTATCTGGAAGAGGCCGAGGCGCTGTGCGGGCGGATTGCCATGCTCAAAAATGGTCGGGTAGTCGCGCTGGATACCACACGAAATCTGCTGGCGCGTTTCTCGGGGCATACCCTGTCGCTGCGTCTGGCCAACGCTAGCCGTCTTCCCGAGGAGTTGCTTTCACGAGCGACGCAGAGTGATCGGGACTTCATCTTTCGTCTGGCCACTTTCGCTGAAATTGAGCCCTTGCTGGCCAGTATTCGCCAGTCGGGAGCAGCCATCGAGGATTTGCGTCTGACCCAGACCGATCTCGAAGACGTGTTTGTCAGCGTGATGCAGGGCAAGCCGGTTCACGAAGGCGAGGTGGCTGGATGATTGGTTTTCGCACTCTGCTCTACAAGGAAGTGCTGCGCTTCTGGAAGGTCAGTTTCCAGACCGTGGCTGCGCCAATGCTGACGGCGCTCCTCTATCTGCTGATTTTTTCGCACGTGCTTGATGCACAGGCGCAGGTCAATGGCGTACCTTATGCCGCTTTCCTGATTCCCGGTCTGGTGATGATGTCGGTGCTGCAGAACGCCTTTGCCAATACCTCGTCGAGCCTGATCCAGTCGAAAGTGACCGGCAGTGTTGTCTTCGTGCTTCTGCCGCCGATCTCCTACGTTGAGTTCTATCTGGCCTATGTGGTGGCGGCAATGTTGCGCGGGCTGATGGTCGGCATCGGTGTGTTGGTGGTGACCTGCTGGTTTGCCCCGCTGAACTTCGTGGCGCCATTGTGGATTCTGGCATTTGCCTTGATCGGTGGTGGCATCATGGGCTCGCTGGGGATGATCGCCGGGATTTGGGCGGACAAGTTTGACCAACTGGCGGGTTTCCAGAATTTCCTGATCATGCCGCTGACCATGTTGTCCGGCGTCTTCTATTCGATTCACTCGCTGCCGGTCTTTTGGCAGCAGGTTTCACATTTCAACCCGGTTTTCTATATGATTGACGGTTTTCGCTATGGCTTCTTCGGCGTTTCCGACGTCTCTCCCGGAGCAAGTCTGGCCGTAGGCGCCGCGTGCTTTCTGATCGTCGCCCTGACCACCCTGGCGATGCTGCGTAGCGGTTATAAATTGAGGTATTAAGACCATGATAGACACAGAGCAACTCAAGAAAATCATCATTGACGGCATGCCCTGCAATGCCATTCACGTCGAGAGTGATGGTCAGCATTTCGAGGCGCTGATTGTCAGTGCCGAATTCGAGGGCAAGAGCCGCGTCAAGCGCCAGCAGATGATCAACGCGCTGCTCAAATCCTATTTCGACAGCGGCGAGCTGCATGCCTTGTCGATGAAAACCATCACCCCGGCAGAACTGGAAGTGCTTCGTGGATAAGTTGTTAATACAGGGGGGCGTTGCGCTTTCTGGTGAGGTGGCCATTTCCGGCGCCAAAAATGCGGCGCTGCCGATTCTGTGTGCCTGCCTGCTTACCGCCGAACCGTTGCACCTGAAGAACGTGCCGCAACTCAACGACATCTCGACCATGCTGCGCCTGATTGCGCAGATGGGCGTCGAAGTGACCAAGGACGGTGATGACGGCCTGATTCTCAATAGTCACGGCTTGAACAATCCGGTGGCCCCGTACGACCTGGTCAAGACCATGCGCGCGTCGATTCTGGTCCTCGGGCCGCTGGTTGCCCGTTTTGGCGAAGCGCGCGTGTCTTTGCCCGGCGGTTGTGCCATCGGTGCACGTCCGGTCGATCAGCACATCAAGGGGCTGCAGGCGATGGGCGCCGAAGTCCATGTCGAACATGGTTATGTTCATGCCACGGCCAAACGCCTGAAAGGCGCTCGCATCGTCACCGACATGGTCACCGTGACCGGCACCGAGAACCTGATGATGGCCGCCGTATTGGGCGAAGGCGAAACGATCATCGAAAACGCCGCGCGCGAGCCGGAGGTCGTTGATCTGGCCAACTGCCTGATCGCCATGGGCGCCCGGATATCCGGGGCGGGAACTGACCGCATCGTCATCGAGGGCGTCGAGCGCCTGCACGGCGCAACGCATTCGATCATGCCGGACCGCATCGAAACCGGAACCTATCTGTGCGCCGTGGCGGTGACCGGCGGCAGCGTTCGCCTGACGAATACTTCAGCCGACTACCTGGATTCGGTGATCCAGAAGCTGCGCGAGACCGGTTGTGACATCGTTGCCCAAGGTGATGAGATTCTGCTCAAGGCGCCGCAGCGGCTCAAGGCCGTCAGTCTGCGCACCGAGCCTTACCCGGCCTTCCCGACCGACATGCAGGCGCAGTTTATGGCCATCAATTGCGTGGCCGACGGAACCGCGATGATCCGCGAAACGATCTTTGAAAACCGCTTCATGCACGCGGTCGAGCTGATCCGTCTCGGTGCCGACATCAAGATTGACGGCAGCAATGCGCTGGTCAGCGGAGTGTCTCATCTGGAAGGCGCGACGGTCATGGCCACCGACCTGCGGGCTTCGGCCAGCCTGGTCATCGCCGGCCTCGTCGCGCAAGGCGAAACCCTGATCGAACGGATTTACCACCTCGACCGCGGCTACGAACGGATTGAAGCCAAACTGTCGCGCCTGGGGGCCATCGTCAAACGCGTGCGCTAACCGACAGCTTTTGGTGCTGGCTTTTGCCCGAGGCGAAAACCAAACGCCTGGGCGCCAGCCCGGGCGTAGTCAGAACTCAGACCTTCTTCAAAAAACACGCCTTGAGCATGAAGCTGCCAGCGTCCATCCGGCAGTCGACTTCGTGATCGCCGCTGCCGACCAGGCGGATGCTCTTGACCTTTGTGCCCATTTTCAGGGTGATTGACGAGCCCTTTACTTTCAGATCCTTGATCAGCACCACGGCATCGCCGTCGGCCAGCACATTGCCGTTGGAGTCCCTGACCACCGCATCAGATTCTCCGTCAGCGTCAGCTGTTCCAGCCATTGGCCATTCGTAGCCGCAGTCGGCGCAAACAAAGTTGCTGCCGTCCACGTAGGTGTTTTCGAGAGTACATTGAGGACAAGCGGGTGCTGTGGACATGGCATTCTTCAAATCGAGAGTCAATAGAGGCGCAAGAGTACCAATTTTCTCCTGCTGACGCACGATTAACAGCGAAGCTGGCTGCGCTATCCTGCGGATCGATATACTTTGGGGTTGGTTCGTTCTATTATGAAAGCATATTGAGTGAATTGGGTGTGTTTGTGGCATTGATCGACGTGTCGGAGTTGCTTTGGCCATTGAGGTAGTCATGCATTTCATGCTTAGGAATATTTTCCTTGCCGCAATATGTCTTGGACTGATTGCCGGTCATTCGCTTGCCGAGGAAAAAATCATTACCTGGGCGACCAATTCGCATTACCCACCCTATGATTGGGCGGTAAGCGAGTCGGAGTACGCTGGCGCTTGCGTTGAACTGCTGTCGCTGATCGCGCCGAAAGGCTATGTCTTTCGTCCGGTTGTGGTGCCTTGGGCACGAGCCCAGGAAATGGCCAAGCGTGGAGAAATTGACCTGCTGGTAAATATTCGGGTGACGCCGGATCGTTCAGCGTGGCTGGATTTCTCGAGCAATCCGACCTTCCAAAATCCCATTGTCGTTTTCATGCGCAAGAACAAGGCCATTCCCTTCAAGTCGTGGGACGAGCTCAAGCCTCTGCTCGGTGGCACGACCCTGGGGGATGCTTTCGGCAACGGGTTTGATGAGTACTGGAAGAAGAACCTCCGGGTTGAAGTCATCACGAGCATGAGTGCCAACTTCTCCAAACTCAACGCCGGCCGTATTGACTACTTTGTCAGCGGGTATTATATGGGCATGGCATTTCTTGCGCATTCGGAATATCGCGAGCAGATTGTCGCCTTGGGTACACCGATATCGAATAATCCAATACATCTAGGTTTCAGCAAGTTGTCACCGCATCGTGATGTCCTGCCTGAAATAGATCGAAAACTGCGCGCGCTTGGCGCCGATGGCTCCCTGAGTCGAATACTCAAGAATCAACTGCAAAAAATTGCTGACAATCCTCAGTTTGTTTTCCCCGAATAGCCGCCTTATCTAAGGAAGCTGAAACCTTTCCCATGCTGAATCGCCTTGCTACGTTTATCGCCAAACGCCTATTCAGTCGCCTCAGCACCGGGATTGTGATTGCCATGTGTGTCGGTCTGCTGGTGCCGGCACTTCTGGGCGGAATGCTGCTCACCAGCCTGCGTCAGGAGCAGGCCCGAAAGGAAGTGGAACATCGCCTCAGCGATAAATTAAGTCTTCTCGCCAACAGCCTCGTCGAACCCGTATGGAATTACGACATCCAGGCGGCCAGGGCTTTTGTCGAGGCTTCCTTGCTCGACCCGCAAGTGGTCAGAATTACGATCAGCGAACCACAGCTCAATCCCCTTCTCAGTATCGAGCGAGCCGAACGCCGGCTCGGGGCGTCACATGTGGCGCGGAGCGAGTTGCTGCGAAACAAGCAACTGGTCGGTTATGTCGAACTGGAAATTGACGATGCATTGCGCTTGCGCGAACTCGAGCAGGACCGGCGTGCCAATGTCCTCATCTTATTGACGCAGTTCTTGCTTGCCCTCCTGCTGATCCTGAAGGCGGTGCGTTATTTGCTGCTTAAACCGATCAACCGTCTGACGGTATTTTCCGACCAGTTGGCCAATGGCGACCTTGAGCGCCCGCTTGACTGGACGCAGTCCAACGAGATCGGCCACCTGGCCCGGCAACTCGATCAAATGCGCAGCAATCTGCGGACCGCGTTTTCCGAGCAACGGGCGATTCTCAACAACGTCCGGGTCGGGGTCCTTTTCATCCGCGAAAGAACGATCCAGATGGCCAATCGGCATGCCGAGCTGATTTTTGGCTACCCCCCCGGAGAATTGCAGGGACTTCAGACCAGGGGACAGTTCCTGTCCGAAGAGCAATACGCTGAAGTTGGTCTTCTCGGGTATGCCGCGATCGCCACGGGGATCGGCTGGTATGAAAAAGAGCTGCTGCTGAAGCGATATGATGGAAGTGTCTTTTCAGCGCTGGTCCGCGGTTCTGCGCTCGATCCCCTGTTCCCGGAGTCGGGGAGCCTCTGGGTGGTGGAAGACATTACCGAGCGCAAGCAGGCGGAAGCGTCGCTGTCGTACTCGGTTTCTCTGACCAATGCGGCTTTGGAGTCAACCGCCGATGGCATTCTTATCATCGATCGTAACGGCAGGATTGCCCGCTGGAATCAGCGATTCATCGAGCTCTGGAAAGTCCCGGCAGAACTCCTTGAAACCAGCGTCGATGACCCGGTGCTGAGTCATGTCACGGCGCAGATGGCCGACCCGGAAGCCTTTCTTGACAAAATCAAAGCGTTGTATGAACGCCCTGGAGAATCAAGTCTCGATACGCTGCATCTGGCAGATGGCCGTATCATCGAGCGTTACACGCAGCCGCAGAAAATTGGCGATGACATCGTCGGGCGCTTCTGGTCTTTTCGCGACATCACCGCGCGCAAGCATGCCGAGGCCGAGCTGGAACAGTACCAGCATCATCTGGAAGCTGTGGTTGCGTCACGCACTACCGAACTGGCAGCGGCCAAAAGCGCGGCCGAAGCCGCCAATGTGGCCAAAAGTGCTTTTCTGGCCAATATGAGCCACGAAATCAGGACGCCACTCAACGGCATCCTGGGTATGGCTACCCTGCTGCGTCGAAAGGGGGTGACCCCGGACCAGGCCGACCGGCTGAACAAGATCGATACCTCGGCCAATCATCTACTGGCGATCATCAACGACATCCTTGATCTCTCGAAAATTGAAGCCGGGATGTTCGTTCTGGAAGAAGTACCGCTGACGGTCGACGGGCTGCTCAGCAATGTCCGCTCTATCCTCTCCGAACGCGTTTCGAGTAAAAATATTTCACTGTTCATCGAAACAGAATCGATTCCGGTGGCCCTCAGGGGAGACCCGACTCGCTTGCAGCAGGCGATACTTAACTACGCCAGCAACGCGCTCAAATTTACTGAAAAAGGGTCTATCAGCATGCGTGCGCTGAAGCAGGCGGAAAGTGCAGATTCCGTGCTGATCCGTTTTGAGGTGGCGGATACCGGCGTGGGCATTCTGCCCGACGTATTGCCCCGGCTATTCAGTGCCTTCGAGCAGGCGGATAACTCGACAACGCGAAAGTATGGGGGGACCGGCCTGGGCCTGGCGATTACCCGACGATTGGCCGAGTTGATGGGTGGAGAGGTCGGAGTTGAAAGCACGTACGGGGTGGGCAGTACGTTCTGGTTTACCGCCCGGCTAAAGAAAGGCGACCGGCCGCGTGCTACCGCGCTGCAAGCCGAAGAACCGGATGCCGAGATGCTGATCCGCCAGCACCATCGTGGTCGCCGAATCCTGCTGGTGGATGATGAGCCGATCAATCTGGAAATAGCCGAAGAGCTTCTGAAAGACACGGGCCTGGTTGTTGATACGGCTGAGGATGGCGTTCAGGCGCTGCGAATGGCCAGTGAGAAGGCCTACGCGCTGATTCTGATGGACATGCAGATGCCGAACCTGAACGGGACCGAGGCGACGCGAAAAATCCGCGTACTCGCCAGCCATCGCCAAACCCCGATTGTGGCGATGACGGCCAATGCCTTTAACGAGGACAGAGTTCGCTGTATGGAAGCCGGGATGAGTGATTTCATCATTAAGCCGATTGACCACGAGCTGCTGTTCAAGACCCTGCTCAAGTGGCTGGATCAGCGCCCAGAATAAGCGCCTGTGCAAGCCGTCGCCGGTTCGCATGGTTTTTTCCGCAAAGCGGTGAGCCGTGCCTCATTGCGGTAAAATCACGCTTTCATCAAGCCGCATAAAGGATCATCGCCGTGGACGGCATTACCATTGCCCTGTCAAAGGGACGCATTTTTGAAGAGACGCTGCCGCTACTGGCGGCGGCAGGTATCGAGCCGCTGGAAAACCCGGAAACCTCGCGCAAGCTGATCATTCCGACCAATCGCGCTGACGTGCGGGTGGTCATTGTTCGGGCGACCGATGCGCCGACCTACGTGCAGTACGGGGCGGCAGACATCGGCGTAGTCGGCAAGGACGTGCTGATCGAGCATGGTGGTGATGGCCTCTATCAGCCGATCGACCTGAAGATCGCCAAGTGTCGGATGATGGTTGCGGTGCCTGCCGGCTTTGATTACGCGAATGCCGTACGTCAGGGGGCGCGCCTCAAAGTGGCGACCAAGTACATCAATATTGCCCGTGAGCATTTCGCCGCCAAGGGCGTGCATGTTGATCTGATCAAACTCTACGGTTCGATGGAACTGGCACCACTGGCCGGCCTGGCCGATGCCATCGTCGACCTGGTGTCCACTGGCGGAACGCTGAAAGCCAATAATCTGGTCGCCGTTGAACACATCATCGACATTTCGTCGCGGCTGATCGTCAATCAGGCGGCGCTCAAGCTCAAGCGCGAGAAAATCGTTCCGATTCTCGACGCCATTGCGAGTGTCGTCGGGTCATGATTTCAATCAAGCGTTTTTCCAGTAGCGATGCTGATTTCAGCGCACAGCTTGATGCCTTGCTGGCCTTCGAGAGTGCGCAGGACGAATCGGTTGACCAAACCGTAGCGGCGATACTGGCCGACGTCAAAGCGCGTGGTGATGCGGCGGTGCTGGAGTACACCAACCGTTTTGACCGCCTTGGCGCCGAGTCGCTGGGCGAGCTGGAACTGACGCAGGATGAATTGCATCAGGCGCTCGAGGGCTTGCCCGCAGCGCAGCGCAAGGCGCTTGAAGAAGCGGCGCGTCGGGTCAGAAGCTACCACGAGCACCAGCCTTTGCAGAGCTGGCAGTATGAAGAAGAGGGTGAAGAAATGCGTGGCACCCTGCTCGGCCAGAAAGTGACGCCGCTGGATCGCGTCGGTCTCTATGTTCCAGGCGGCAAGGCCTCGTACCCCTCGTCGGTACTGATGAACGCGATTCCGGCCAAGGTCGCTGGGGTCCGAGAACTGATCATGGTCGTGCCGACGCCGGGCGGCGAACGCAATCCGCTGGTGCTGGCCGCTGCTGCATTGGCCGGGGTTGATCGCGTATTCTGTATCGGTGGTGCGCAAGCCGTTGGCGCGCTGGCTTACGGGACTCAGAGCGTGCCGCAGGTGGACAAGATCGTCGGCCCGGGCAATGCCTATGTGGCGGCGGCCAAGCGACGCGTATTCGGCGTGGTCGGTATCGACATGGTCGCCGGACCGTCGGAAATCCTGGTGATCTGTGACAGTCAGACCGATCCCGACTGGGTGGCGATGGATCTCTTTTCACAGGCCGAACACGACGAGCTGGCGCAGTCGATTCTGCTTTGCCCGGATGCCGGCTATATCGAACGCGTCGCCCAGTCGATTGAAAAGCTGCTGCCAACCATGCCGCGTCAAGAGGTGATTCGCGCTTCTCTGGAGAATCGCGGGGCGCTGATTCAGGTACGTGATCTCGACGAGGCCTGCGCTATCGCCAATCGCATTGCTCCCGAGCACCTCGAGCTTTCGCTGGCCGACGCCGAGCGCTGGGTGGATAAAATCCAGCATGCTGGCGCAATTTTCATCGGTCCCTATACTTCCGAAGCCCTTGGCGACTACTGCGCAGGGCCGAATCACGTGCTGCCGACTTCGGGCAGCGCGCGCTTTTCGTCGCCGCTTGGGGTTTACGATTTCCAGAAGCGCAGCAGCCTGATACGCGTTTCACAGGCGGCGTCGAAGACACTCGGACGTATTGCCTCGACGCTGGCGCAAGGCGAGGGTTTGCCGGCGCACGCCCAGTCGGCGGAATATCGAGTCAACAGTTAGGCGCCAGCCAGCGCTTGGCCGGCCCGAAAAACTTCGGCCAGGGCATTGAATTCGGTGTGCCGCGAGGTGGACGGACGAGCGACCAAGGCAATGCGGCGCTTCGGGCTGGCTGGGCTGAGCGGTCGCGTGACCAGGGTCGGGCTGGTGGCCAGGCCGCTTTTGACGGCCATCTCCGGGATCAGCCCGATGCCGAGTCCGGATTCGACCATCTGAATCAGCGTCAGCAGGCTGGTCGCTTCGTTTTCCCCCTGCTCTTGGCGAAATCGCTCGCCGCAGGCATAGAGCGCGTGTTCGCGCAGGCAGTGCCCCTCCTCAAGCAGAATCAGACGATCGCTCAGTGCGGCTGACGGGGTGATGGTTTTCGTCGTAATTTCCGCATCGCCTTTTCTCCCAACGATCCAAAGACTATCGTCGAACAGGGTTTGCACGAGCCGCTTGCCGGTGTCGTAGGGCAGCGCAATCAGTGCGAAGTCGAGTTGCCCGTCGTCGAGCCGGGCCAGCAGATGTGCGGTCAGGTCTTCGCGCAGCCCCAGGCGCAAGTCTGGATAGCGTTCGCGCAGCTGTCCCAGGGCCGACGGCAGCAGGAAGGGGGCGATGGTCGGGATGATGCCGAGGCGGAGTTGTCCGCACATCGGTTCCTGAGCCAGTGCGGCACGTTCCGTCAGGTCTTGTGCCGCAGTGAGGATGTCGCGGGCGCGCTGGGCAATCTCAATCCCGATCGGCGTCATCAGCACCGTTTGCCGGTTGCGTTCGACGAGTGGAGTGCCGAGTCCGTCTTCCAGTTCTTTCAGCCCGGCACTGAGCGTCGACTGGGTGACAAAGCACGATTCTGCGGCGCGTGTGAAACTGAGGTGCTCCGATACGGCGACCAGATACTGCAATTGCTTGAGGCTGGGCAGGGAGCTCATGTGAGTCATTGAGTTATCGAATTAATCGATTATAAACAGAAATATTATTCATTGGTCAATGCGTTGGCTGTTACCTATAGTAGAGACGTGCCAGCGAACGCTGGCAAAAAGCCCCGCTTATTATTCACCAGGAGAACGACCATGAATGCTAAAAAAACCAAGGCCAACTCAATCAACATCGGCATCAACGACGCCGATCGGCAAAAAATCGCGCATGGGCTGTCGGCCTTGCTGGCTGATAGCTACACCCTCTATCTGATGACGCACAATTTCCACTGGAACGTCACCGGACCCAAGTTCAACGATCTGCACAACATGTTCATGGGGCAATATACCGAACAGTGGAATGCCCTCGACATCATCGCCGAGCGGATTCGTGCTCTGGGGCATCCGGCGCCGGGGACCTACAAGGAATTCGTCAAGCTGGCGTCGATCAAGGAAGTCGATGGTGTGCCGAAGGCGCTGGAGATGGTCCGGCATCTGGTCGCGGCGCAGGAAGCTACGGCACGGACGGCCCGCAAGCTGTTCGCCCTGGTCAATGAAGCCAACGATCAGCCGACCGCCGATCTGCTGACCCAGCGGCTCGAGATCCACGAGAAAACCGCGTGGATGCTGCGCAGTCTGCTCGAAGAGTGAGCGCGCTAGCTCAGGATTTCCTTCAGTGCATCAACCAGTGACTGGCACTGCGCATCCGTTCC
>JBAXHE010000084.1:0-13189 GCA_037139055.1 Betaproteobacteria bacterium
ACCGCTGGCTCACGAAAGCCATTCTCGACATCCGGCAAGGCGATGCCGAGTCGGGCTTGAAGGCTTTGCGTGAACATGACCTTCTGCGAACCGGCGAAAACGATGAGGCGTTGAAGGAAAGGATGGTCGGCGACTGGATGAAGAATCCGGTCAACTATCGCCGAAAACTGATGATTGCCGGCACCCGCGCCGAGGTCTCGGAGTTGAACGGGCTTGCCCGCGCGTCACGCCGGTCAAGGGGCGAGCTCATGGGCGAGGACGTATTGCTCGACGTTCGCCCGAGGGATAGCGAGGCGACGATGAAGAAGGCGTTCGCGGTCGGTGACCGCATCGTCTTCGGGCTGAAGGACAGGCATCTCGGCATCGGCGGGGAAGGCGTGCAGAACGGGTGCTACGGCACGATCGAGAAGATGCAGAAGCGTCTCGTCGGACGCAGCGCTGTCCTGACCGTGCGCCTCGACGACGGGCGGCGGATGGTCTTCGACACCGGCATGAAGATGAAACTCGCGCCGAAACACGAACGCCAGAAGGGCAAGCTGATCGAATTCGCACGCTACAACTTTATCGACCATGCGTATGCCATCACTGTCCACAAATCCCAGGGGCAGACGGTCGAGAACTGCTTCGTGCTGGCGTCAGACCGAATGACCGATCGTGAATGGGGTTACGTGGCGCTGTCTCGGTCGAAGGGCGCAACCGCACTTTATGCGACGGAAAGTCAAATGGACACGCTTGCCGAAAACCTGTCGCGCTCACGAATGAAGGGCACATCGCTCGACTATGAGGTTATCGACAAAAAGGCTTTGCGGGGCGCGGATGCTTCACTTGATGTCGACGTGATGATTGGGCAGTCGCGTGGTGGGCTGAGGGGCGTAAGCCGGCAGGATAGAAGCGTCGTGGAGCAGGAGCGCGAAATCTAGCGGTTTGTGCCGCTGTGGCGGCATAAAAGACAGAGCGCTTTCCTCAGAGAACTGGTCGGCTACTGTCTGGTCTTTCTGTCCTGCTGAAAGTGCGTGTCGCGATAGAGGGAAAGAGATTGATGACTTTCCCGAGAATTTCACGGTCAGCAAGCGTTTCCGCTATCGGGTCTTGTGAAGTAGTGTCCGCTGCCAATTCAGGAACGCTGATGATGTTGGTTCCGATGACCGACATTACGAGAAGAAAGTGGTGGACGTTTTCTTCGTCGTCGCATTTCGTCGAAATATATGAAATGCTTCCCGCAGGTCCTTTTCGATTGGCAACAAAGGTTATCACCCCCAAGTTCCCATCCGGAAAAACAATCCGGCGAGTTTTGGGAGCGCTGGAATAGGTTGGCAGTGCAATAAAAATTTCTTCAATCATGGTCGATTCAACAATCTACATGTAGATACGCAAAAAAACAGCACGAACATCTCAGGTCGTCTGCTCCCCTGCAATACGCAATCCACTGGCAGTTATAAACGCGATTTCATCAGGAGGCATCATTTCAACGGCATCAACTTCTTCGTCGGAAGTTTCAATAAAATCCAGCAATTCCCCTCCCCGAACGGCAATTGGCAACAACCCATTCGCCAAGCGGTAGGTCATGATTCCGATCCCGTCGCTGATGGCTGGGAGTTTGGCTTCGATTACGCCCATAGAACCACCGAAGCGTCTTCTGCGAATGTATTCCCGGAGATCTCCCAGGCGATAACGGATGCTACCCACTCCTGCAAGTATCCAGGGGGTCAGATCCTCCTTAAGTTTCTCGGCTTCCGCCGGACTCTGTTCACGACAGCGGTTGTAGATTCTTCGCTCTTCCTGCAAGGTCTTTTCCGATTTACCAAGCATCGCCGCCGCATGCGTTTCAGAAAAAAGCCTGTCATCTGGCAGGGAGTCGAGGTGAAGAAGAAAGTCCTTTACGGTGAGATCATGAGGGGACGTCTTGTTTTTCCCGCGTGTCTGTTGATTCGTCATTTTCCAATTCCGTCTTATTTGATGCGTTCAGCAGCGACATTAGATGATTTTCGTATTTCAAGAAGTTGCGTGCAACCACAATCCCCAAGATTTCATAGTGCCTCGAAACGTCATCGATTGTGTGTTTCATCATGTAGTCGCGGTCTCGCTGCTCGACACCAAGATGCAACAGTGTGTTGGAGAAGGTTCTTCTAAGGTCGTGCATTGCCCATTTTACCTTTGCCCGTTTTGATACTCGCGTTACGGCATCCGCGGGTGGAACCGATAGGTGATTGAGCGGATCGCCCGTCCTTCTGATCTTCGATGCGGGAAACACCCATACCTCGTGCCTGTTCTCGTCCGTGCTGCGTGCAAGGAGGATTTCATAAACCTTCGGAGACATTGGGAAGACGTAATCTTCACCGTTCTTCGTTTCCATGTACGAAATGGTTTTTGCGCTGAAATCGAGGTGTTCCCATTCCAAGCGCGCGGTCTCGGATTCGCGAGCACCTTGCAACAAGGTGACAATCAGGTAGTCGCGAATCGTTTGGTTTGTTTCGGCTTGCACCGCGTTCCACCAACGAACGAATTGCAAACCTTGATCCATAGTATTAAGCCAGTTTTTGCGCGGAGGCCTTTTGTGCCACTTCTTTGCCAGAGCAGTTGTCGGATTCTTGAAATCGGATTTTGGGTTACGTGAAAGCCAGTTATTGAAAACGGTTCGTAGGTCGCGAAAAACATTATTAGCTGTTGTCAGCTTCGGCTTGCCCTGTTTGTTTTTTTCCTCACTGATCTTGTTGAATCTATCGCCAACCATATCATTCGTAATATGACGAAATGGCATGTCGAGCCAGTCAATGAGATGACGGCAAGCGGCATTGATGCCGATCAGGGAGGTCTTTTTGGGCGAGCCGTTCGCGTCCTTTTTGATCCATTCTTCCTTGTGTCTGTTAATAAGCCAGCGAAGAGTCTGTTTGTTTTCAATTTCTGCCTGCTTGTTATCCGCCCGCTTTTCGGCAGACGGTCTACGACCATCTCGAATAGAGGCGATTCGAATTCTCGCGTTTACACGTGCATTTGCGACATTCCAGAAAAAGGTTTTTTTCTCTCCGCTTTTTGCGTCGTTGCCTACAAAGCCCTCCTGCCAGTTGCCGAGCTTTTCTTTTTTTGGCGACGCGCCGAGCGGACGGACAGATACCTGCCAAACCTTAAGTTTGAGCCCAACCTTGATGGCTAGTCCTCGTATCTCTGAGTCGCCAATCGTGTATGAGTCATTATCGCCATACCCTTGTTCGATTGCCGCCACGGTTCTGGCAAAGGGAAGGTTTTCGACGAACGCGTCCGTTAGTTTGATAGTCATGCGCAATCCCTACTGACTCTGTGATGATGGATTATCGCGCCGCTCACGCTAGGAAACAACTAGGAAACAGAAACATTGCATAATTGCGGGAATGAATGGGAAAATTTGGGAAAGACTATTTACTGTTTGTTTTGTTAAAACAATAAGATATGATTGTAATCAATTGGATGCGGCATTCTTACAAAAGGACTCATAATCCTTTGGTCCACGGTTCAAGTCCGTGCGGGCCCACCATCAAAGACAAACGGCTTAGGAGAAATCCTAAGCCGTTTGCCTTTTGCAAAACTACACGGGCTGTCAGCGGAATCGATTGATCAAATCACGCGTTTCCAGCGCAGCTTGGCGTGACGCTGCGGCATAATCCTCGCCCTGACCAGCATAGAGGATGGCACGCGACGAATTGATCATCAATCCGGTGCCACTATGCGTTCGGCCGGCCTTGAGCGTGGCTTCGACATCACCGCCCTGCGCCCCGATACCGGGAACGAGGAGCGGCAGGTCGCCAACGATCTCACGCACGCGCGCAATTTCACCGGGGAAGGTCGCGCCGACGACCAGAGCACACTGTCCGGTCGCATTCCATTCTCCGGCAACCAGACGCGCCACGCGCTCATAAAGTTTCATTCCACCGACATCGAGGAACTGCAGGTCGCTGCCGCCGGGATTCGAAGTGCGGCAGAGCAGAATGACCCCCTTGCCTGGATACGCCAAATAGGGCTCGACCGAATCGCGCCCCATGTAGGGATTCACCGTGATGGCATCGCCTTTATAGCGCTCAAACACTTCGATCGCGTACTGCTCGGCGGTGTTTCCGATATCGCCGCGCTTGGCATCGACAATTACCGGAATGCCGGGGTGACGCTCGTGAATGTGCGCGATCAGCGCTTCCAGCTGGTCTTCGGCCCGGTTGGCGGCAAAATAGGCAATCTGCGGTTTGAAACAGCAGACCAGATCGGCGGTGGCATCGGCGATGCTTTTGCAGAACTCGAAAATCGCCTCGGGCTTGCCCTTGAGATGCTCGGGGAATTTTGCCGGATCGGGGTCAAGGCCGACGCAGAGCAGCGAGTTGTTCTTTTCCCAGGCGGCGTTGAGTGATTGAATGAATGCCATTATTTTTTCTCCCACGAATCTTTCAGGGTCACGGTTCGGTTGAATACCGGCATGCCGGCCTTCGAATCGAATCGGTCGGCGACGAAGTAGCCGTGACGTTCAAACTGGAAACGGTCTTCGGGCAAGGCCTTCATCAGCGCCGGTTCAAGCTGCACGGTCAGGGTGCGCACCGAGCCGGGATTGATGTCGTCGAGGAAATTTCGGTCGCCGGCACCCGGCACTGCCGCTGAGAACAGCCGGTCGTACAGCCGCACTTCGGTGGCAAAGCCTTCGGCCACAGAGACCCAGTGCAGATTGCCCTTGACCTTGTAGTTGTCCGAACCCGGCGTACCGCTCTTGGAATCAGGCATGTACTCGCAATGTACGGCGATGACATTGCCGCTGTCATCCTTGTCGCAGCCGATGCACTTGATCACGAAGCCATAGCGTAGTCGGGCCATATTGCCCGGATAGAGGCGGTGATAACCTTTGCTCGGCACTTCCATGAAGTCCTCGCGCTCGATCCACAGTTCGCGGCCGAAGGGCATGGCGCGTTTGCCGAGCTCGGGCTTGAGCGGATGATTGGGCGCGAAGCATTCTTCGCTCTGCCCTTCAGGATAGTTGTCGATGATCAGCTTGAGCGGGTCGAGCACGGCGATGCGGCGCTCGGCCGAAAGGTTGAGCACTTCGCGCATGGCTTCTTCAAAAAGCACATAGTCGATCAGCGAATCGTGTTTCGACACCCCGATGCGTTCGGCAAACAGGTGGAAGCCTTCTGCCGTATAACCGCGGCGACGGGCGCCGACCAGCGTCGGCATGCGCGGGTCGTCCCAGCCGCTGACGTGTTTTTCTTCAACGAGTTGAATCAGCTTGCGCTTGGACAGCACAACATAGGTCAGATTGAGGCGCGAGAACTCGATCTGCTGCGGTACTGGGCGCTGCAACAGCCCGCCCTCGGCCAGATGATCGAGCAACCAGTCGTAGAACGGGCGCTGATCCTCGAATTCCAGCGTACAGATCGAGTGGGTGATGTTCTCCAGCGCGTCCTCGATCGGGTGGGCAAAGGTGTACATCGGATAGACGCACCATTTATCGCCGGTGTTGTGGTGCGTGGCGTGACGGATACGATAGATGGCCGGATCGCGCAGATTGATATTCGGCGAGGACATGTCGATCTTGGCGCGCAGAATGTGCGTACCGTCGGCGAATTCTCCGGCCTGCATGCGCCGGAACAGCAGCATGTTTTCTTCGGGACTGCGATTGCGGTAGGGCGAGTTTTTTCCGGCTTCGGTCAGCGAGCCGCGGTTGGCGCGCATTTCGTCGGCGCTCTGGCTATCGACATAGGCATGGCCCGACTGGATCAGGTATTCGGCACAGATGGCCATCCAGTCGAAATAGTCGGAGGCCTGATAGAGATTGTTTTCCGTCTCATCCTGCCAGGAAAAACCGAGCCAGCGCACGGCGTCGATGATCGAATCGACGTATTCTTTTTCTTCCTTCTCCGGATTGGTATCGTCAAAGCGCAGGTGACAACGACCACCATAGTCGCGCGCCAAACCGAAGTTCAGACAGATCGACTTGGCATGCCCGAAATGCAGATAGCCATTCGGCTCCGGAGGGAAGCGCGTGCGAATCTTTGCCGCATCGAGCGGACCGGCTAGCTGCTGCTCGCCCAGGCCGGGCGTACCGGACCAGCGGCGCTGGGCAAACTTGCCCTGAGCCAGATCGGCATCAACGATGTTGCGAATGAAGTTGGTGGCGACAACGGCGACACGGGCATCCTTGTGTTCTTTCGGGGCATTGCTCACGGCATGATCCTTGATTCCAGAAGACGAGTATTTTAACCGCTGAAGGCCACAAAGCCGAGAACTGGTAACAATCTGACGCGAATGAGATTCCAGTCTCACCGATAAAGTGTGCTTTTGCGATGATCACTTCGGGCTTATCATTCACTGCTACGAGGAGTTCCTTCAATGCCCAAAATAAACACGTCCAGCATCCTGCTAGATCCGGAGCAGATTCGCCGCCTTGCGATGCAATCGCTCTTCGAAAGTTTGGAAGAGGCATGCGAGGGAACGGTGATCGTCGATTGCAATGCCCGCATCGTCTGGATCAATGATCGCTATGCCACCCGGCTTGGCGCCAAATCTGCGGCTGAGGCCATCGGCAAGGAAATAGAGGACGTCATCCCCAACAGCATGATGCGCACCGTGGCCAACACGGGCCTGCCCATACTGCTCGACATCATGGAAGCCAACGGAGCAACGTTTGTGGTCTCCCGCATTCCTCTCAAGGACGATCAGGGCGAGCTGATCGGTGCGGCAGGCTTTGCGCTCTACGATCAGGTGCAGTCACTCAAGCCGCTTTTCGCCAAACTGGAAAGCATGCAACAAGAAATCGCAACAGCGCAGAAGCGTCTGGCCGACGCACGACGCCCCAAGTACACGTTCTCCAATTTCATTGGCTCCAGCCCGGTCTGCATGGAGGTCAAACGCCAAGCCCGACGTGCCGCCCAACTGGATGCCACGGTTCTGTTGCTCGGCGAAACAGGGACTGGAAAGGAGTTGCTCGCTCACTCCATCCACGCCGCCTCAGCACGCCGGAGCAAGCCCTTCGTCGGCATCAATGTCGCCGCCATTCCCGACGCTCTGCTCGAAACCGAGTTCTTCGGCGTTGCTCCTGGAGCCTATACCGGGGCCAACCCGCGCGGCAGACAGGGCAAGTTTTTTGTCGCCGACGGAGGCACCTTGTTCCTCGACGAAATCGGCGACATGCCCCTGCTACTCCAGACCAAATTGCTGCGCGTCCTTCAGGAGCAGGAATACGAACCCGTGGGCTCCAACCGGGTCATGAAAATAAATGTCCGCATTATTGCCGCCACCAGCGTCGATCTGCAGCGGCGAATCAAGGATGGTCTTTTCCGGGAAGACCTTTATTATCGCCTGAACGTCCTTTCAATCAGAGTACCGCCGCTACGCGAACGCGCCGCCGATATGGGCGCCCTATGCGAAAACATCTTTGAGCAAATCGAGCAACGGACTGGACTCGCGCACCGCGAGCTGATGCCCGAAGCCATCGATCGCTTACGTCGCTGCGCCTGGCGCGGCAACGTCCGGGAATTGCAGAACGTGCTGGAAAAAGTGGCCATGCTTTCCGACAAAACCCGACTGACGGCTTCTGACCTTGAGGGCATTGTGCCGGCCGAGGTCGTGCAAGCGCCCAATACTACAGGGCAATTCGGCGACACCCTCCGCCCCTACCACCTTGAATTTGAGGAATTCGAGCGCCAACTCTTGTCCCAGGCCCTGGCAGCAGCTGACCATCGCGTCGAGGAAGCCGCCAAAATGCTCGGACTGGGACGGGCCACGGTGTATCGAAAAATGAAGGCTCTTGGACTACTGTCTCAATAGTGGGACCTGTCTCGTTATTGAGAATTTGATTAAGCGCATGATATAAATGGCTTTTGCCAAACATGTCTGTCTCTAATATGAGACATGCCGCCTTGCAATCGCATTCTGTTTGTGCGAACAAACCACCAATCCATTCATAAACAGCATCTTACGATCCTTGGCATAACACTTGCATTCCCCTCCATCAGTTCGGAAGTACTGAGCGGCCAAAGAGCTGCCTTATTAGATATCTAGCACGGAGGGGTGCAATGATTTCCACTGAATCGACCAGGCCGCTTGTCAATCAAGACACTCGCCCGGATATCCCATTCTGCTCCACGCCGCCCCTGTTCCCATCGACACGCGCGGGTTGCACACGTTTTACATCCAGTATCACGCCATGAAGCCCCCACCAGAAAGCGCTCTGCCGTCCTGACATCGGGCACTCTCAACATTAGTCAAATGTGCTGTATCAACAATAATTAACCGGAGAATCATCTTGCCAGCCGAAACCTCCCAACAGCTCGCCGCCAAGCCCGTTAATGGCAAACGCAACAAGATCGTCAGCGCCGCCGAAGCGGTACGCATGATCAAGGACGGTGACACGGTCGCCACCGACGGTTTCGTCGGCATCGGCTTTGCCGAAAACATTGCCGTCGCCATCGAACAGCGTTTTCTGGGCAACGACCCGCTATCGCCCGCCGGCACCCCGCGCAACCTGACTCTCGCCTATGCCGCTGGCCAGGGCGACGGCAAGGATCGCGGCCTCAACCATCTCGGTCACGAAGGCTTGGTAGCACGCGTCATCGGCGGCCACTGGGGGCTGGCACCCAAGCTCCAGAAGCTGGCCGTAACCGACAAGATTGAAGCCTACAACCTGCCACAGGGAATCATCGCCCACCTCTTCCGCGACATCGGCGCGGGAAAACCCGGCCTGCTCTCGCGCGTGGGCCTGGGCACCTTTGTTGACCCACGTCACGGTGGCGGCAAGATCAACAGCGTCACCAAAAAGGACCTGGTTGAACTGATGCCTATCGACGGCAAAGAATACCTGTTCTACAAGGCCTTCCCGATCAATGTCGGCATCATTCGCGGCACCACCGCTGATCCGGATGGCAATATCACCATGGAAAAGGAAGCGCTGACCCTGGAGGCCTACTCCATCGCCAACGCTGCACACAATTCGGGCGGCATTGTCATCGTTCAGGTCGAGCGCATTGCCGAACGCGGCTCGCTCAATCCGCGCCAGGTAAAAATCCCCGGCATTCTGGTCGACTACATCGTGGTTGCCGAGAAGCCCGAATACCACATGCAGACTTTTGCCGAACTTTATAGCCCGGCATTCTCGGGTGAAATGCGCGTACCGATGTCGTCGATTCCGAAAATGGAACTCTCCGAGCGCAAAATCATCGCCCGCCGCGCAGCCATGGAACTGCAGCCCGACAGCATCGTCAACCTGGGCATTGGCATGCCGGAAGGCGTCTCCAGCGTCGCCGCCGAAGAAGGCGTCATCGACCTGATGACCCTCACCGCCGAACCCGGTGTCGTCGGCGGCGTTCCAGCCGGCGGACTCAGCTTTGGTGCCGCCAGCAACGCCCAGTCGATTGTCGACCAGCCCTATCAGTTCGACTTTTACGACGGTGGCGGTCTCGACGTAACCTTCCTCGGACTGGCGCAGGCCGACCAGTACGGCAACCTCAATGTCAGCAAGTTTGGCCCACGCCTGGCTGGCGCCGGCGGCTTCATCAACATCAGCCAGACAGCCAAGAAAGTCGTTTTCGTTGGCACCTTCACCGCCGGGAAACTCGACGTTGCGGTTGAAAACAGCGCCCTGAAGATTCTTACCGAAGGCGAAACGGTCAAATTCGTGTCCGAAGTCGAGCACCGCACCTTCAGTGGTGAAGTGGCCTTCAAGAGCGGGCAGTCCGTTCTGTATATCACCGAACGTTGTGTTTTCCGCTTGGTCGAGAGCGGACTGGAACTGATCGAAATTGCCCCCGGGGTTGATCTGGATCGTGACATACTGGCGCTGATGGAGTTCGCTCCGAAAGTCAGCCCGACACTCAAGATCATGGATTTGCGGATATTCCGGGACGAGCCGATGAATTTGCGTCCGGACATTCTGGCCAACCAGCGCGACTGAAATAATACTGATATAAAAAATGCCTCGTGAGAGGCAATACCAGCAGCAAATGCAGTCAAAACCAACGGAGGGTTACTAAATGGATTTTCTAATCGTACTTGCATCATTATGTTTTCTGATGTTTGTCGCCTATCGAGGCTACAGCGTCATCCTGTTCGCTCCAGTAGCCGCAATGGGTGCGGTGTTGCTGGTCGACCCGAATCTGGTCGCACCCATGTTTACCGGCTTGTTCATGGACAAGATGGTGGTCTTCGTCCGGCTTTATTTCCCGATCTTCCTGCTCGGCGCCATTTTCGGCAAGGTGATTGAACTGTCGGGCTTCTCCAAGTCCATCGTTGCCGCAGTCATCAACATGATCGGCGCTGAACGCGCCATCTTGTCGATCGTCGCCGTCTGCGCCATCCTGACCTACGGTGGCGTCTCGCTGTTCGTCGTGGTGTTCGCCGTGTATCCGTTTGCTGCTGAAATGTTCAAGCAGGGTGGCATTCCGAAGCGTCTGATTCCTGGCACCATCGCTCTCGGCGCATTCACCTTCACGATGGACTCGTTACCGGGTACACCGCAGATTCAGAACATTATCCCGACCACCTTCTTCAAGACCGACATCTACGCCGCTCCGATCCTCGGTATCATCGGTGGTCTGTTCATTCTGGCCGCCGGCATGGCTTATCTGGAATGGTGCCGTCGTTCAGCAGCTGCTGCTGGTGAAGGCTACGGAACGAATCTGGTAAACGAACCAGAGCCTTTCGAACATGAAAAGCTGGCCAACCCGTTCATCGCCATTCTGCCGCTGATTCTGGTCGGCGTGATGAACAAGGTGTTCACCGTGACCATCCCCATGATCTACGGCGCATCCACCTCCTTCAGCCCGGTAGTCATCGGCAAGGCCGCACCGGTAGTTCAACAGACCAAGGCCATCCTGGCCATCTGGGCAGTTGAAGGTGCATTGCTGATCGGTATCGCCACGGTCTTCGTGTTTGCCTGGAAAGTGGTTCTCGAGAAGTTCTCCGAAGGCTCCAAGTCGGCGATTGGCGGCGCACTGCTGGCCACCATGAACACCGCTTCGGAATACGGCTTTGGTGCAGTCATCGCCGCACTGCCGGGCTTCCTGATCGTTGCTCAGTCGCTGGCCGCCATTCCTAACCCGCTGGTCAATGAAGCGATCTCGGTGACGGCACTGGCCGGCATTACCGGCTCGGCTTCGGGTGGCATGAGTATCGCACTGGCTGCACTGGCCGAAACCTTCATCCAGAACGCAGCCGCTGCAGGCATCCCGCTGGAAGTCTTCCACCGCGTAGCGTCGATGGCTTCCGGTGGTATGGATACACTGCCGCACAACGGCGCTGTGATTACCTTGCTGGCCGTGACGGGTCTGACGCACCGCGTTTCCTACAAGGACATCTTCGCCATCACCTGTATCAAGACTTTGGCGGTCTTTGTCGTGATTGCTGTGTACTACATGACAGGTCTCGTGTAATCCGTTATCCCCTCTGATCACCCCGCCCCGACAGCAACTTGTTGGGGCGGTTTTCCGTGACAACATCTCCTTCCGGCACTTGGGTCTTGTTGCCCGTTCTCTCATCGTCTTACTTTGAGGTAACCCATCATGTCCAGAGCTAGCATTACCGGAGCATATAACACCGAATTTGGCGCCTTCGTGAAGAAGGACAGAACCACCGGTCTGATCACCGACACCAAAACCTACTACGATCTGCTGACTGAAGCCGGTCGTGGCGCAATCCGCGACGCGGGTCTCGACCCCAAGGATATCGACGCGGTTTTTGTCGGTTCCTGCTCCCCCGGCACCTTCATCAATCAAGAGCACGTTGCTCCCCTCGCCGCCGAAATTGACCCGGCGCTTCGTTTCAAACCGATGACTCGCTGCGAATGCGCCTGCGCCTCATCGTCGGTCGCGCTTTACGACGCGGTTTATGCCGTCGAATCGGGCCGTTACAAAAATGTATTGGTCATTGGCGTTGAGAAAATGAATTTGCTGCCGACGCCGCAGATGACGCATGTACTGGCGTGTTCGTCGCACTGGCCGAGCGAAGGTTCAAAAGGCTGGTCGTTCCCGATGCTCTTTGCCGCCTACGCCAAGGGCTACCAGAAACACTACGGACTTTCCAACGACGCACTCGAGAAGATGCTGTGGACTGCCGGCGCCCTGTGCTACAAGAACGGCGCGGAGAACCCGCTGGCCCACGTGCGGAATGGTCCGGCCTCCGTTGAGGCAATCATGAAGCTCAACGAGCTTGATGCCCGCGGCAAGTGCAAGAATATGATGATCGCCGCACCGCTGCGCTTGCATGACTGCTCACTGGTCACCGACGGCGCCGCTGCACTGGTCGTCACCCACACCAGCCAAGTCAGCAACAAGCAGCGTGCGGTGGAAATCGCCGGTCTTGGTCACTCGACCGAACGCCTGCCAGAGAATGTCCGCCCGAACATGCACGAACTGATGGCTGGCAAGGACGCAGCGACCAAAGCTTACAAGGAAGCGGGGATTACCGCCGCCGACATCGACTTTGCCGAAGTCCACGACTGCTTCACCATCAACATGATCCTCTCGGTCGAAGCGCTCGGACTTTCCCTGGATGGCCGCGGCGGTTATGACCTCATCGACGGCCGCTTCACCCGTGACGACCGGGTGCCGATCAACCTCTCCGGCGGCCTCAAGTCCAAAGGCCATCCGGTCGGCGCGACGGGGGCCTCGATGCACGCTCTGGCCTACAAGCAGTTGATCGGCGAGGCTATCGGCGTCAAGGCCAAGAAGGCGGATATCGGCGTGGTCTTCAACGTCGGCGGCTCGTCGGTGACGAACTGCATCACCGTGCTCAAAGCCCCCCGATAAGTCGTTCCTTTTTTTAAAGGAAAAATCATGAAGCACTTTACCTACAACGACATGGAATTTTCGGTCGACTCGGTCAATGGCCGCTGGGACATCACTCTCACCAAGCCGGACGGGAAAACCGCCTGGATCGGTGCCGGTCTTTTTTCCGGGACTCCTGAAAGCGAAATCGAAGATAAGGCACGGTCGCTTATCAAGACCATCTTCCCGGTCGGGATTCGTATTGTCGGCCCGGACACCGCCCATCCCAACCTGATCGGCGACCTCAAAATCGTTGGCCCGGACGTCACCCACCCCAACTTTATTTATTGGGACAAGGAGAGTTCTTCCTTTCCCCAACAGCTCTAACCAACGCAGGCCTCAACGCACTGAATTACCTCTTTTTTAACCCTCAAGGATAGTTATCATGGAAATCAAAGGAAGTGTTGCTGTCATCACCGGAGGCG
>JBAXHE010000085.1:0-13176 GCA_037139055.1 Betaproteobacteria bacterium
ATGGTGTGAATGAACTGGCTGGCCTCGAGCATCGACTCGTGCGTTCCGGTATCCAGCCAGGCATAGCCCCGCCCCATGGTCTGAACATTGAGCTGGCCCTGTTCAAGATAAAAACGATTGAGGTCGGTGATTTCCAGCTCGCCGCGCGGCGACGGTTTGATGCTCTTGGCTAGTTCGACCACCTGTCGGTCGTAGAAATAAAGCCCGGTAACGGCGTAACGCGATTTCGGCGCTGACGGTTTTTCTTCCAGACTGACCGCCCTGCCCTGAGCATCAAACTCGACTACGCCATAGCGTTCAGGATCATTCACCGCGTAGGCAAATACCGTAGCCCCTTCCTCCTGAGCCGAAGCTTCTGCTAGCAGGCCGGCAAAATCGTGGCCATAAAATATGTTGTCGCCGAGCACCAGCGTCGACAGGTCATTACCAATAAACGCCTCGCCAATAAGAAAGGCTTGCGCCAGACCATCGGGAGATGGTTGCACGGCGTAAGTCAGATGGATACCCCACTGACTACCGTCACCCAGCAACTGCTCGAAGCGCGGCGTATCCTGAGGCGTCGAGATGATCAGGATGTCGCGAATTCCCGCCAGCAGCAGAGTACTCAACGGATAGTAGATCATCGGCTTGTCGAAAATCGGCAAGAGTTGCTTCGATACCACCTGCGTCGCCGGATAGAGCCGTGTGCCGGAGCCTCCTGCCAGGATGATGCCTTTGCGTTTGTTTGTTTGCATCTATACCTTCCGTGCGATCAGCAAAAATAGCGATTCGAGTGTCATCATTGCCTTAGAAGAAAATCAGTCACGAATTGATATCTTTCTTTGGCAACCCAGTCCAGAACTCTGTCCATGTCGATATTCATGTAATCGTGCACGATCCGATTACGTAAGCCAACGACGGCATTCCACTCCGGCAGCTGTTCGATAGCAATTTCGCCGTGCCTCGCCAAGGCAGCAAAGGCATCATAGGCCGAAACCGGTACCGGCTCGCCGTATGTCTTTAGCTTCTGTTTTGTTTTCCCGATAGCATTCTCGATGAGCACTTGCAGCGCATGTAATACGCCACTTTTTTCCAATCCTGAAAGTGCTTTCCCCTGCTTGATGCGAGTAGAGGCCTCATTTAACAAGGCGGTTTGTTCCGTTGCAATTCTCGATGTTTCAAGACTATACAAATCAAGCCGCATGCGATTGCTCCCAGTAATAAAACTCTAGCTCGCGCCATGTTCGGTTGAGAAAATGCACCCAGTCGAGGCTCCCTTCGCCCTTGAGAATGACTCCGTTTTCGGCCACGTTGGCGCGCATCGTCAGACTGGCCCGCGAAAGGTCGATCAAGTCTATGCATGCTTCGGTTACGTTAAGCGCCAGCGCAACTTCCCTGCGCAAGGATTCGTGTGCAGCAACACGAGTCATCCAGTCCATCGACGCTTTCCATAGAACGGCAAAATCCCAGTCGCTGTTCGCATGAGCTGATCCATCCGCACGGCTTCCTACCAGGACGGCAAACACCAGATCCGGATTGCTTGAGAAAACACGCTTCAAGTCAGCCGAAAAAATCATATCTCTTGCCCCAATATTTCGCTCAGCATCCGCTCCACGCCTGCTTCCCAGGACGGAAGAACGACGCCAAACACAGCCTGTATCTTCTGTGTATCGAGTCGCGAATTGTGCGGCCTCGGCGCTGGCAAGGGGTAAGCACTCGTCGGTATCGGTTCAATGCTTTCCGGCGCGACGCGGATCGGGACGCCGCGCTGCCGCGCGTTCTCAATGACAAAGCGCGCAAAGCCGTACCAGCTGGTTTCACCGCCGGCGACCAGGTGGTAGGTTCCGGCCAGTTCAGGCTGCGTCTGTACCGCGCGCAAGGCCAGCGCGGTAACGTCGGCGAGCAGTTCTGCACCAGTCGGCGCGCCGATCTGATCGTCAATCACCTTGAGCTGATCACGTTCCTTGGCCAGTTTCAGCATGGTCTTGGCGAAGTTGGCTCCGCGCGCCGCATAGACCCAGCTGGTGCGAAAGATCAGGTGTTTCACGCAGCGCATCACTGCCTGCTCGCCTTCGAGCTTGGTTTTTCCGTAGACGCTCAACGGCCCGGGCGTATCCGACTCGCGCCACGGCACGCTACCACTGCCGTCAAAAACGTAATCGGTGGAGTAATGCACCAGCCAGGCGCCGAGCTTCTGCGCCTCGTCGGCGAGCACACCGGGGGCAAGGGCGTTGATCATGCGCGCTAGTTCGGGTTCGGACTCGGCCTTGTCGACGGCGGTGTGCGCCGCCGCGTTGACGATGACGTCCGGCGCGACCTGCCGCACCGTCTCGGCGAGGCCAGCGAGATTGGTGAAGTCGCCGCACAGCCCTCCGGTCGTATCAAAGCCGATGGCGATCACTTCTCCGAGCGGTGCTAGGCTGCGCTGCAATTCCCAGCCGACCTGGCCACCTTTGCCTAAGAGCAGGATTTTCATTCAGCGCGCCCCGTGTAGTTTTTCTCGACCCATTCACGATAGGCTCCCGATTGCACGTTGCCGACCCAGCCTTGATGGTCGAGATACCACTGCAGCGTTTTGCGAATGCCGGTTTCAAAGGTTTCCGCTGGTTTCCAGCCGAGTTCGCTTTCGATCTTGCTTGCATCGATGGCATAACGACGGTCATGGCCTGGCCGATCGGTGACATAGGTAATCTGCTCGCGATAGGACTTACCGTCGGCACGCGGCCGCAACTCCTCCAGCAAGTCGCAAATAGTTTGCACGATGTCGAGATTGGGTTTCTCGTTCCAGCCGCCGATGTTATAGGTTTCACCTAGCCGGCCCTGCGCCAGCACCCGGCGAATTGCCGTGCAGTGATCGCTCACATAGAGCCAGTCCCTCACCTGCTGGCCATCGCCATAAATGGGTAGCGACTTGCCAGCCAGCGCATTGACGATCATCAGCGGAATCAGTTTTTCCGGGAATTGATACGGCCCGTAGTTATTCGAGCAATTGGTCGTCACCACCGGCAAGCCGTAGGTGTGGTGGTAGGCGCGAACAAGATGGTCGGAAGCGGCCTTGGACGCCGAGTACGGACTGTTCGGTTCATAGCGGTGGTTTTCGTTAAACGCCGGATCCTCTTTGCCCAACGAACCATAGACTTCGTCGGTCGACACGTGCAGGAAGCGAAAGGTGGCGCGCTGCGCATCGTTCATTCCGCCAAAGTAGGCGCGGACGCTTTCGAGCAGGTTGAAGGTGCCGACAATATTCGTCTGGATGAATTCACCCGGGCCGTGAATCGATCGATCGACGTGGCTTTCAGCGGCAAAATTGAGCACCGCGCGCGGCCGATGCGTGAACAACAACTGATCGACCAGCACCCGGTCGCCGATGTCGCCGCGCACAAACGCATATCGAGGATCACCCTCTAGCTCGCTGAGACTCTCGCAATTTCCCGCATAGGTCAGCTTGTCAAGATTAAGCACCGGCTCATCGCCCGCGCGCAGCCAGTCGAGGATGAAGTTGGCGCCAATGAATCCTGAACCTCCAGTGACCAGTATCAAAGCCTGTCCTTTCGTATATTGCGGGAGACTGACGTCAATACAGCCGTCCCTATCTCTTATAATGCCCACTTTCTTCTTGCGCTATTTTACCCGCCGATGCGCATCCTGTTGGTCAAAACCTCTTCGCTGGGCGATGTTATTCACAATCTTCCCGTCATCAATGATTTGCGATCCTCGTTTCCCGAGGCGCAGATCGACTGGTGCGTCGAAGAAGCCTTCGTCGACATTCCTCGCCTGCACCCGGAGATTAGCGAAGTGATTACTGTCGCCGTCCGGCGCTGGCGCAAGTCACTCGGCCAGATGTCGACCTGGCGTGAAATCGGCGACTTCAAAAACAAGCTGTCCCAAACCCCCTATGATGCAATCCTCGACAGCCAGGGGCTGCTCAAAAGCGCGGTGATCGCCCGCCTCGCCCAGGGCCATCGCTACGGCTACGCCGCCGAAGTCGCGCGCGAACCGCTGGCTGCCCGCTTCTACCAGGAAACCTTTGTCATTCCGCCCAACGCGCATGCCGTCGAGCGCAATCGCTGGCTCGGCGCAGCGGCTTTTGGCTACCCCGTCGATCTGCCCCTCAGCTATGGAATCAGCGCGCCGATGCTCGATTTCTCCTGGCTAAACAGTGCGCGCTACGCCGTGCTGCTGACCGCGACCAGCCGCGACGACAAGCTGTGGGATGAACATCTGTGGGTTGAGGTCGCTCAATCGCTGATCGAGCGCGGCCTGACGCCAGTGCTCCCCGCGGGCAGTCCGCGCGAACGCGAACGGGCAGCACGCATCGCCGCCCTCGTTCCCGGCGCCATCGTCGCGCCACCCCTCAGCCTGAATCAGCTGGCCGGGCTGATCGGACACGCGGCGCTGGCTATCGGCGTGGATACCGGTCTCGTGCATCTGGCCACCGCCTTGTCGGTGCCGACCATCGCCCTGTATATCAGCACCGATCCGGCCTTGACCGGGGTTTACGGCAGCGGTTTTGCCCGCAATCTTGGCGTCCCGGGCCGCCCACCCACGGCCGCCGAGGTCCTGGCCGTCGCCGATCAGGCGCTGCGCTGATGCTCAGACTGCTCTATTCACTGGTGTTCTATCTGGCGCAGCCGCTGATCTGGCTGCGCCTGCTGTTACGGGCGCGCAAACAGCCCGAGTATCTGCAGCATCTCGGCGAACGCTACGGATTTTATACTCAAGCCGTCCCTGATCAGTTGCTCTGGCTGCACGTCGTTTCGGTCGGTGAAACGCGCGCCGCCGAACCGCTGATCAAGGCCTTGCTGGCTGAGTACCCCGAACACAGCCTGCTGCTCACCCATATGACACCGACAGGCCGAGCCACCGGTGGCGATCTGATCGCCCGCTACGGCCCTCGGTTGATCCAGGCCTACCTGCCCTACGACCTGCCGGGGGCCAGTGCGCGTTTTCTCGATCACTTCCGTCCGTGCCTCGGGCTGCTGATGGAAACCGAACTGTGGCCCAATTTGATCGCCGCCGCCAAACGCCGCAGGATTCCGCTGGCGCTGGTCAACGCCCGGCTTTCGTTGCGCTCGCAGCGCGGTTATCTGAAACTCTACGAGATGATCGCTCCGGCACTGCAATCCCTTTACGCCGTAGCGGCGCAGACGCCTGCCGATGCGCAGCGACTGAGCGAGGTCGGCGCCGATCAGGTTCGTGTCTTCGGCAACCTGAAATTTGACGTAACGCCGGCGGCCGAAAAGCTGCAACTCGGCATTCAATGGCGGCAGGCACTGGGTTCGCGTCCGGTCTGGCTGGCGGCCAGCACGCGCGAAGGCGAGGAAGCACTGATTCTCGACGCTTTCGTGCAATTTGCCCGGCCCGACACCTTGTTGCTGCTGGTCCCACGACACCCGCAGCGCTTCTCCGCCGTGGCCGAACTTGTCGCTCAACGCCAGCTCAGCTGCTGCCGGCGCAGCGCCGGCGCCTTCCCCGAAAAATCAACGCGCGTCTGGCTCGGTGACAGCATGGGCGAAATGCCGGCTTATTTTGCTACCGCTGATTTGGCGCTAATGGGCGGCACCCTGCTGCCCTTCGGCGGACAGAACCTGATTGAAGGGGCGGCTTGCGGCTGCCCGGTGCTAGTCGGCCCGCATACGTTCAATTTCACGCAGGCGACGCTCGATGCCATCGCCTGCGGCGCAGCACGGCGAGTTGCCGATGCCGGCGAAGCGGCACGTGAAACGGAATGGTTACTGGCCGATCCGAAAGCGCTTCAGGCCATGCACGCCGCCGCGCTTGAGTTCAGCCAGGCCCATCGCGGCGCAACGGAGCGAACCGTCGCGCTGGTCAGGGAAATTATGGGGCCTGGAAAAGCGGGTTGATCTGTTCCAGATCCGCCTCACTGAGCGCGCCGACAGCCGCCTTGAGTTTTAGCTGTGACAACAACGTATCAAAGCGCGCCTTGGCCAAATCACGCCGGGTGGTATAAACCTGATTCTCGGCATTGAGCACGTCGATATTGATCCGTATGCCCACTTCATAGCCGAGCTTGTTTGATTCCAGCGCACTGGCGCTCGAAACCAGCGCAGCCTCCAGAGCACGCACCTGCGCCAGACCATTGACCACGCCGAGGTAGGATTGCTGGGCGTTTAGCGCAGACGTACGCTTGGCGCTATCCAGGGCTGCATCCGCCGCGCTGCGATTGGCTACTGCTTCGCGTGTTTTGGAATTGACATAGCCCCCCTGATAAATCGGAATACTCACCTGCAAGCCAACGTTCCTCGGTGTCGATTCAAGAGTTCCTGCCGTCACCGCTGACAAGATCGAGGTCGTCTGCCCATAGTTGGCCACGACGTCCAGCGTCGGATAATGTCCAGCGCGCATTCGCTCAACTTCCTTGCTCGCCACTTCGGCGGCAGCCTCTTGCGACTGAACGATAAAACTGTCCTTCTGTGCCGCATCAACCCATTTTTGCATCGCTGCAGGTTGCGGTGGGTTAATGACTGCCTGGGGCTTTAGGCGATGAAGCTCACCACTTTCCTTACCCACAATCACCCGCAGTGCATACCGTTTCACCTCCAGATCGCTCTCACCGGCTATCTCCTGAGCCGACGCCAAATCGAAGCGGGATTGTGCCTCGTGCGTATCGGTGATGGTAGCCGTTCCCACTTCGAAATTCTTTTTCGCCTGTTCTAGCTGCTGAGCAATCGCCTGTTTGTTAGCGCGTACTGCCGTGAGATTTTCCTGCGCATTCAGAACATCAAAGTAGGCTTGTGCCACCCGCACAATCAGATCCTGAAAAGCTTGTGCTAAAACCGCTTCTGATTGCACGACCTGCAATTTCGCTTGCCCGTACTGCACAAAGTTCTGCCAGCGAAACAGTGGCTGCGTAAGATTGACGCTGAAGCCGTTTGAATTGAAATTGCGGTTAATGTACTGAGGTTCCTGGCTTGGCGGACGGAAGGTATAGCTGTTCTGATTCCATGTTGAGTTCGCCGTTGCACCAACCGTTGGCAACAAGCCCGACAAGCCCTGCGGCGCCTTCTCCCGACCCGCCTCGGCGGTAGCGCGCGCCGCAGCATATTGGGCATCGTTAACCAGCGCCTCGCGATAGACTTGCAGCAGGTCGGCCGAGTATGACGGCGCCGCAGAAAACAAAGCGGCCAGAAGCAGAGGAAAGCGGCTCAGCACTAGTTTGGAACGCATGGACCTGACCTTGTGGGAAAACATTCAATCACTAGAACACAAACTTTTCGGGCTGCTGGACGTTGCTCAGCGGAGCCACGACGGTTTCCAGCACATTGATCGTACTGAACGCGTTTTCTTCGGTGCGGGTAACCAGCTGCAGCTGCATCGCTGGAAGCTCACCAACGACCGCTACCAGTCGGCCACCGACCTTGAGCTGCCGCAGCAGCGTCTCGGGCAGCACCGGTATCGACCCCGAGAGGACGATAGCATCATAGGGAGCATACAGCGGCCAGCCTTGAGCGCCGTCACCGAGATCGACACTGACGTTAACCACGCCGGCGCGTTGCAAGTTCTTTCGGGCACTCTCAACCAGCACCGGATCAATCTCGACGCCGTAGACAAACTCGGCCTTGGCGGCCATCAGTGCTGCCATGTAGCCGCTGCCGGTGCCAATTTCCAGGATTTTGTCGGTATTCTTGATGCCGAGTTCCTGCAGAATACGCGCTTCCATTTTCGGGGCGAGCATGACCTGGGCTGAGAATTCTCCTTGACCGAGAGGAATTTCGACATCGGCAAAAGCCAGTTCCTGGTGCATCTCGGGGACAAAATCCTCGCGCTTGACCTCGGCCAACAGGCTCAGGACACCAGGGTCCAGAACCTCCCACGGACGAATCTGTTGCTGAATCATGTTGAACCGTGCTTTTTCGATGCTCATCGCCGCAGCTGCCATACCGTTCCCCAAAATATTCGTCGTCGTAAAAAACACCGGAATTTACTTGATGATTATACCCCAGAGGTTTCAGGCTTGACCCGGTACCACGCCGCATAGAGTGCTGGCAGGAAGAACACGGTCAACAGCGTGGCGACGATCAGCCCGCCCATGATTGCCACTGCCATCGGCCCCCAGAACACGCTGCGGGTCAGCGGAATCATCGCCAGAATGGCTGCCGCCGCGGTCAGCATGATCGGACGGAAGCGCCGTACGGTCGAGCCGACGATGGCTTCCCAGGTGGGTTTTCCGGCTTTTTCATCCTGGTCGATCTGATCCACGAGAATGACCGAATTGCGCATAATCATTCCGGACAGGGCGATCACTCCCAAATTGGCAACGAAACCGAAAGGCACATGAAAGACCAGCAAAGCCATGGCTACCCCGATCAAGCCGAGCGGTGCGGTCAGCAGCACCAGCACGGTCCGCCCGATACTCTGCAATTGCATCATCAGCAGGGTGATCACGGCGACCAGCATGATCGGCATCACTGCCTTGATCGACTCTTCGCCTTTGGCCGATTCCTCGGTCGTCCCGCCCAGCTCGATGCGGAAACCCGGCGGCAGCTTTTCGCGCAAGGAATTCAATTGCGGATCGATCTGCGCCGAAATCACCGGCGCCTGGACGTTATCGCGAATATCGGCGCGCACTGTGATCGTCGGCAAACGATTGCGCCGAATGATCAGCCCATCTTCAAGTTCATAGCGGATCTTGACCACCTGGGCCAGCGGCACCGAACGACCACTCGCCGTCCGTACCGGGATATCGGCCAGCGCGGAAAGACGCGCGCGCTCGTCGCCCGTGGCGCGGATGACGACATCGACGAGCAGATCCCTTTCGCGCATTTGAGTAATGCTAAAACCCGTCTGCAGGAGGTTGAGCGCATTGGACAGGTCCAGCGAACTGATTCCCAAGGCACGGGCGCGATCCTGGTCAATCTCCAGGCGCACCGCCTTGCTCATCTCGTTCCAGTCGAAATTTACGTCCATCAGATGCGGATTGGCGCGCATCACGGTCGCCACGTCTTCGGAAATACGGCGAATCTCGTCGATATTCTCACCCGAGACCCGGAATTGCACCGGAAAACCGACCGGAGGGCCATTTTCCAGCCGCAGGACACGAATTCGGGCATTGGCCAGCCCACCCTTCCAGTCGGTGTTGGTATCGGCGAAGTAGGTTTCGAGTCTTTGCTTCAAGTCTTCGCGTGCCTCGATGTCGTGGGTAACGACGACAAACTGGGAAAAATTATCGTTGAACAGTTGCTGATCGAGCGGCAGGTAGAAGCGCGGACTGCCGTTGCCGATGTAGCTGGAAAAATACTTCACCGATTTTTTGATTTCGGGTTCGTTGAGCAGCAGGTTTTCGATTTTTTTCGATTGCTCGGCGGTCGAGGCCAGTGAAGCACCTTGCGGCAGCCACAGATCGACGAGCAGCTCGGTGCGGCTCGAGGCCGGGAAAAACTGTTTTTCAATGGTCGTATTGAAAGCGACCAATGACAGGGAAAATGCCGCAATCGTCGCGCCGATCACCCACCAGCGGCGCCGCAGGCACCAATCCACCGCGCCGCCGACGCGACGATAAAAGGCCGTCTCATAAATGTCATGACCGTGCTGCAGCGCCTGCGCCTGCAATTTTTTAGCGTCGAGAATCTTGTAACCGAGGTAGGGCGTAAACACCACCGCAACGACCCACGAGACCAGCAAGGCCATAGTGACCACGGCAAAAATCGAGAAAGTGTATTCGCCAGCGGCGGACTGGGCAAATCCAACCGGCGTAAAAGCCGCCGCCGTAATCAGCGTTCCGGTCAGCATCGGGAAAGCCGTCGAGGTATAGGCGAAGGTCGCCGCCTTGTATCGATCCCAGCCCTGCTCCATTTTCACCACCATCATTTCAACTGCGATGATCGCGTCGTCGACGAGCAAGCCGAGCGCGATGACCAGCGCTCCCAGCGAGATGCGCTGCAAGTCGATGCCGAAGATCTCCATCAACAGAAAGGTGATCGCCAGCACCAGCGGGATCGACAGCGCGACCACCGTGCCGGTGCGCAAGCCCAGACTGAGAAAGGAGACGGCGAGAACAATCACCACGGCTTCACTGAGTGAGGACATGAAAAGACTGACCGACTGGCGAACGATTTCCGGCTGGTCGGCGATGACATGGATATCCAGCCCGGTCGGCAAATCTTTCTGCAGACGCGCCACCTCCTTGCGCAAGCGCTCCCCCAATGTGATCACATCACCGCCCTTATTCATGGCGATGGCAATGCCCACGGCGGGCTGCCCCTGGACGTGCATGCGCGGCGCCGGCGGGTCGATGAAGCCGGTGCTGACTCGGGCAATGTCACCTAGGCGGAACAGCTGTCCGTTGGCACGAATGCCAATGCCTTTGACGCTGTCCACCGACGTAAAATCACCGCTGACACGGAGCTGCACCCGATCCGACGCGGTCTCAAAGAACCCGGCCGAGGCCATGGCGTTCTGCTTTTGCAGCGCATCGAAAATGATTTGTGGATCAAGCCCCAGCGACGCCAGCTTGGCGTGGGCGATTTCGATATAAATTCTCTTGTCCTGCACGCCAATCAGTTCGATTTTCTTGACGTCAGCGACCTGGCGCAACTCGCGCGCCACCCGCTCGGCCTCGAGGCGAAGCCGTGCAACATCGAATCCGTCACCGGTCAGGGCGAAAATATTGATGAAGGTATCGCCAAACTCGTCATTGATGAACGGCCCCTGGATTCCGGCCGGGAAGGTATGCCGGATGTCGCCGATTTTTTTGCGCACCTGGTACCACGCATCGGGAACGTCCTTCTTCGGCGTGTAATCTTTGAGCAGGATGAATACCAGCGACTCACCCGCTTTTGAGTTGGAACGAATGACATCGACCCACGGCACTTCCTGAAGCTTCTTTTCGATGCGTTCGGTGACCTGCAACTCGACCTCGTGCGCCGTCGCTCCCGGCCACAGCGTACGCACGACCATGACCTTGAAGGTAAAGTCGGGATCTTCAGCACGGCCCAGCTTGAAGTACGACATCACGCCGCCGACCATCAACACGATGATCAGATAGGCGACCATCGAGCGATGTTTCAGCGCCCATTCGGAAAGATTGATCGACTTCATGGAGCGTTGGTGGGCAATGCATCCACCGCCCTGATTTTTTCACCCGCGGTCAGCTTATGCACTCCGGCGATGACCACTCGCTCGCCAGCGCTCACGCCTGAGGCCAGCACGGCATGGCTATCTCCGAAGGCAGCAACCTCGACGCGGCGCAGCGAGATCGTCTGATCGGCGGCCACCAGCCACAGCGCCGGCTGGCCCTGCTGCTGGAAAATCGCCGTCAGCGGGACACTGAGCTTGGCTTTTCCGGACTGATCAGCGCCAGCGCGCTGGAATTTTACGTTCGCGGTCATTCCCAGCAAAACCCGGGCATCCGGATTGACGATCGTGACGCGCGCGGCGTAGGTCCGAGTCACCGGATCGGCGGTTTGTGAGACCTCACGAACGCTGCCCGGGTAACGCACCTGCTCGTCAGACCACAGACTGATCTCGGCGGCCTGACGCAAACGCACGTCCGACACCCGCGCCTCGGGGATAGCCACGGCGACTTCCAGCGTGTCGGTTCGCGCCACGCTCATCACCGCCTGTCCCGCAGCGACGACCTGACCGATTTCAGCTGAGATCGACTGAACCACGCCGTCCTTGTCCGCACGCAATTCGGTGTAGGCGCTCTGGTTTTTCGCCAGATCGGCCTGCGCCTTGGCCGCTTTGTACGCCGTTTCCTTGGCGTCGAGCGCCGACTGACTGACAAAATTCTTGCCTTTCAATTCGCGATAGCGACGCAGATCGGCATCGGCCAGTTCAAGCTGCGCATTGGCCGACGCTGCAGACAAGGCCAAATCGGCGGGATCAAGTCGCGCCAGCACTTCTCCGGCCTTGACCAAGGCTCCGGTATTGACCAGACGGGCGCTGATCTTTCCGGCCACGCGAAAACCCAGCGAGGTCTCGAAGCGCGAGCGGATTTCTCCTGAATAGATCGCTGAATCGGCATCACTGACAGTACCGAGGACTTGCGTCAGCACCGGACGCAGCGGCTCAGGCGCGGCCTCTTTCTTGCCGCAAGCGACGGCCAGCGGCAGCAACAGGCAAAGCAGACAACTGAGGCGAAGAGTGTGAGTACTCATTTTTTTCTCGCTTTCTGTTGACCCAGTCCCTGCATCAACACGTCGAAATGCATTTGCAGGAATTCCTGCGGATCGCTCTGATGGCCGCAGAAGCACAGCGACGAACGCCAAACGGCGAGCATCAGCAAAGGCGAGAAAATCACGTCAATCGCCGTTTCCACATCGAGCACGCGAAATTCACCGCGCTCAGCGCCACGCTGTAGCACCGTGCGCATCAGGTTACGCCCGCGAACAATGACGTTATCGTGGTAGTACTGGGCCACCTCGGGAAAATTTTGCGATTCCGAGATGATCAGCTTGGGCACGCCGGCAAGGCGCGTCTCGCCAATCTGCTGCCACCAGCTCGTCAACAAGTAACGTAACAAATCTGCCGATGAGCCTTCATAGACCGCCATGTCCTGCTCGGCCTGCTGGAACAGCGGCACGATACCTTCCTCGATCACCGCCTTGAACAGCGCTTCCTTGCTGTCGAAATAGAGGTACAGCGTGCCCTTGGACACTCCGGCATGCGCCGCCACATCCTCCAGGCGAGTCGCAGCAAAGCCTTTCTCGACAAAGAGTTCAAGCGCCGCGGCGGTCAGTTCGGACGGACGCGCTTCCTTGCGACGACGACGCGCAGGAGGGTTGACTGGGGAAGCTACAGGGGGAATGGAATTTTTCATGACGCACAATAATGACTGACCGGTCAGTAATATATCTGCGTAGCCACAACAGGTCAAGCTCGACCCGTTCCTGAATCCAGGATGCTTTCGACATGCTTGTTGCTTGCGTCGGCGATAGCGTCGCAGTACGATCGACTTGCTTGGTATGAATTCCGCCTATCCCACGACCTCCGCGGTAGGAATACACGCCGGGACCTAATCGCCCCACTTTCTCACCGAAAGGCGCAAATGAACGCTTTCAGAATTTTTTCAAGAATTATTCCGGCGATTGCCATCGTCTGCTTCGCCACGGCGACCTTTGCTGCCGACCTGAAGGAGATCAAGGAGCGCGGTGAAATCCGCCATCTGGGAATCAAGTACGCCAATTTCGTTACCGGCGACGGTGACGGCTTCGACGTCGAACTGGTCAAGGGCTT
>JBAXHE010000086.1:0-12988 GCA_037139055.1 Betaproteobacteria bacterium
GGGCGTGGTAACATCGAAGCCGACATCGTAACCGCTCATGCTCATGGACGAAAAGCCCGAAAACAAACTGTTCGACGCAAAAGAGCTGTTGACCACGCTGACCGACTTGCCCGGTGTCTATCGGATGCTCGATGTCGAGGGTAAGGTGCTTTATGTCGGCAAGGCCAAGAATCTCAAGAAACGCGTGGCCTCGTATTTCCGCGAAAACCATCCTAGCCCGCGAATAGCCTTGATGGTAGCGCAGATTGCCCATGTCGAAACGACGATCACGCGCTCGGAAGCCGAGGCGCTGCTGCTTGAAAACAATTTGATCAAGAGTCTTTCGCCGCGCTACAACATCCTGTTCCGCGATGACAAATCGTATCCGTATATCGTCTTGACCCGAGACCCCTTTCCACGGCTCGGATTCCATCGCGGCAGCACTGATCGCAAGTCGGATTATTTCGGCCCGTATCCCTCATCCAGCGCGGTTCGCGACAGCGTTAATCTGTTGCAGAAAATGTTCCGTCTGCGTACCTGCGAAGATTCCGTGTTCAACAACCGCTCCCGGCCTTGCTTGCTCTTCCAGATCAAGCGCTGCTCCGGGCCTTGCGTTGATCTGATCTCACCCCGGAATTACGCCCGCGACGTGCAGATGGCCAGCATGTTTCTGCAGGGGAAGCAGCAGGAAGTGATTGGCCGTTTGAGCGAGGCCATGGATCAGGCCGCCGCACAACTTGCCTTCGAGCTCGCGGCCGTTTATCGCGATCAGATTCAGTCCCTGCGACAGGTCCAGGATAAACAGTACGTCGAAAGCAACAAGGGTGAAGACGTTGATATTGTCATCGTCGTCGAGGAGGGTGGGCTGATCTGCGTCAATCTGGCGATGGTGCGCGGAGGTCTGCACCTTGGCGACAAAACCCAGTTCCCCAGCAATGCGGGGGGGAGCTCTGCCGTCGAAGTGCTTTCAGCCTTTCTGACCCAGCACTATCTTGCCCATCCAATCCCGACGCGCATCTATCTGAACCAAAGCGTGTCTGATACCGAGATCACCGACGCCATTTCTGAATTGGCTGGTCGCTCGGTGCCTGTTCTTGAGGCCCGCCAGACTATGCAGAAGGTCTGGGTGGAGATGGCCGAGCAGAATGCCCGCCTGGCCATCCTGGCGCGTCGCAGCGTGCTTTCACGCCAGGAGTTCAGGCTCGATGCCCTGCAGGAGTTTCTGACTTTGGAGTGCGAAGAGGGCAAGGAAATCCGCATTGAGTGTTTTGATATCAGCCATACGCAAGGCGAATCTGCGGTGGCTTCCTGCGTGGTCTTTCAGGGTAATGGCATGCAGCGATCCGAGTACCGTCGCTTCAACATCAAGGATATTCAGCCAGGCGATGACTATGCGGCGATTCGCCAGGCGGTTTTTCGCCGCTATGAAAAAGTCGCCAGCGGCGACAGCATCGCGCCTGACCTGATTCTGATCGATGGCGGAAAAGGGCAGGTGAGTGCAGCGATGTCAGCACTCGAAGAGCTTGGTCTGTCGCATTTATCGATGCTCGGCGTGGCGAAAGGCGAGGCGCGCAAACCCGGACTTGAAATCCTTGTTTTCCCTGACGGTCGCGAACCGGTACAATTGGCAGCAGAACACCCCGCGCTTCACCTGATCCAGGAAATTCGCGACGAGGCACATCGCTTCGCGGTGACCGGTCATCGGGCGCAACGTAGCAAAACACGACAGACTTCGCGTCTTGACGAGATTGCTGGCATCGGCCCCAAAAGGAGAAAAGCTTTGATTTCCCACTTCGGTGGCCTGCAAGGCATCAAAAATGCCGGAATTGATCAACTCTCCGTGGTCCCGGGAATCAGTCGGGACCTCGCCGCAACCATTTACGCAGCCCTTCACTAATGCCACTCAATATCCCCATTCTACTCACCTGGCTTCGGATCATTCTGATCCCTCTGCTGGTCGCTGTCTTTTACGTTCCAGACACCTGGTTGTTGTTTATTGGACGCGACATGGCTGCCACCTGGATTTTCATCATTGCCGCGGCGACGGACTGGCTGGATGGCTATCTTGCTCGTCGCTGGAATGAAACTTCGGCTTTTGGCGCCTTTCTAGATCCGGTGGCTGACAAGTTAATGGTGGCCACGGCACTGATCATTCTGGTCCATCTTGACCGGCTGGATGCCATTCTTGCGGTCATCATCATCGGTCGTGAAATCACCATTTCTGCCCTGCGCGAATGGATGGCTGAAATTGGTGCGCGCAAGAGCGTTGCCGTTTCAATGATCGGTAAGATAAAAACCATGGCCCAGATGGTATCAATTCCTCTGCTGCTTTATCACGTTCCAATCAGTGGGATAGACATGCAAGTCATGGGTACCTGGTTGATTTATATTGCTGCGGTACTGACCCTCTGGTCGATGGGTTATTACATGCGCATGGCCTGGCCGCACCTGATAGAGCAGGATAAAAAGAACTAAGCAGGAAACCCGATCAGGTTATTTCAAGCGAAAGTCTTGACACTCATCGGCAAGTCTTTATAATGCGCACTCGCTTCACGCGGGAGTAGCTCAGTTGGTAGAGCGATACCTTGCCAAGGTATAGGTCGAGAGTTCGAGACTCTTCTCCCGCTCCAGTTTTCAAGAGGAGCTTTGGCACAAGCTTTTCTGTATTTGTTTTACCTATCGTGAGGTAGGCGCGGCGCGATAGCAAAGCGGTTATGCACCGGATTGCAAATCCGTGTAGGTCGGTTCGACTCCGGCTCGCGCCTCCAGGTTTTGCGGGAGTAGCTCAGTTGGTAGAGCGATACCTTGCCAAGGTATAGGTCGAGAGTTCGAGACTCTTCTCCCGCTCCAAAATCTAAGAGGGAAAATGCATCTTTGCATTTTCCCTCTTTCGTTTTGAGGTCTATGTTGATTCAGGAAGGTATAATGTCCGCCTGAGCCCGGATGGTGAAATAGGTAGACACAAGAGACTTAAAATCTCTCGGCTTAACGGCTGTGCCGGTTCGATCCCGGCTCCGGGCACCATTATCTACTCCAGAGCAGTCCATATATATCCGTAATATCCTTGACCCGCTTAGTTGCGGTTTTTTTATGTCGATACTGTCTAATAAGAGTAGAAAGGATATTCGGATGAGATACGTAGCTTTCGCCGCGTGCTGCGTCTTGCTTTTCGGTTGTGGTGTTGAAGGTGCGGGTACTGCTGCAGCCGTTGTCAAACTTCAGGCAGACGAAGCCAAGCAGGCTAAGGAAAGCATGGACAAACTGAAAACCGATCTTAATGCTGCGATGACAGCGGCAGACAAAAACAGGAAAAAGGCTGAAGAAGCAGCCAATAATTGATCGCCGTTTAAGGTGCTCAGATGAAGTGAGAGGCGTAGGCAGCCATTACATTCTCAGATTCTTCAGCGCCTAGCTCAACGGATCGAACACTATCACCAGCCAAAGCATCGACTAAACCTTATATGACTCCTGAGCAATTTGACGGAAGGTAATACCTGATCTTGAGGTCGTGATTCAGGATGTGTCCAATGACCCATTCCTTGAACATGGCGAGAAGAGAATTTGCATCAGGCACCTTGCCTTCAAGCAGGTCTGCATTCAGGCGGGTGTATTGATCAAGAATTGTGGTGTGTGCTGTGACATGAGTTGAGATGTCTTCTTCCGGCATATGAAATGCCATGAGGTAGCTCTCTTCGTTCACAAAGTGAGCCTTCATCTCGCTCCCCAACTGATTTAGGACATCAAAGAAGTTGGCCGAGTCGGTAATGGGCTGAGTGGTTTCAATCAAACGATCGAGCAGGCAGACAAGCTTGAAGTGTTCGTTGTCGATAGAAGGGACACCGATCAGAAGTTTCGAGTCGATTTGTGACTGTAAACACATCTTATCCAGAACCATTGTGTGCGCTCGCCGTTGATGAAGCAGAACTAGATTATATGACACAAATCATTAACCCATATTGGCATAGAGGCTATGCCTTCGTGTTCGTGTCAAATACGAACTCAATCCAGCGATGGCTGGTGATCTGTTAAACTCCGCTTTCGCTTGTTTTGCGAATGATTAAAACCGTATCCCGGACGTTGGATGCGGTAAATTTATTTTTTTCTTTCCCTGAGTCGAATTTTTCGATCCAGGTTCCGGCTTCTGTCGCATCCTTTTCTTATTTCTCATGATCATATTTGACCTCTGCTGTAATGAAAATCACTCGTTTGAAGGATGGTTTCAGTCTTTATCGAATTATGAGAGCCAGCTTGAGGAAGGTCTGATTTGTTGCCCACATTGCGGCTCATCAGAAATCCATCGTGTTCCTTCGGCACTGCATTTATCCAAAGCAGCACCCGCAATCCCTCACGAGAGTGCCACGACCGTCGCTCCGGTTCAAACCGATATTCGCGCCGCCTTTCAGCAACTCATGACGGCAATACTTTCCAGCAGTGAAGATGTCGGCAAGAGTTTTACCCACGAAGCACGCCGAATTCACTATATGGAGGCACCTATCCGAGCCATACGTGGAGAGGCGAGTTTCGAGGATTATGAAACTCTGCGCGAAGAGGGTATCGATGTTTTGCTTTTACCCATCATGAGGAAAGAGGATTTGAATTAGGGAGAAATCCTTTAGCAGATCAAATATCGACTTTTATCACACTTAACATAATACAAATTATGCGCTTGTTCGATGTGGGGTTTCTGGTGAAGGGAGCCTATTTCCGTCAATTTAGTTAAGTCGGGTTTGAAGAACGAACATATCGTTTGGTACGCTGGCGTACAAACAGTTCATTTCGGTTGCTCTATCCTCCAGATCAACCATGAACAGCTTAACCATAACTCCAGCTGCTATCGCGCAGCCGACTGCTCACCAACTGGTGCTCTCGGGATCATGGTCAGCGCGCGGAATGATAGATCTGACTCCGCAACTCGATGCGCTGATAGCTTCAGTGCACTCGGGAAAAGCAGACACCCTGGTCGACGGTTCGCGTATCGAAGCGCTCGACACTGCAGGAGCTTGGGTTCTGCAAAAGTTCTTGGGCCAACTGCATGGAGAAAACGGTTCGGTTCCAGTACGCGACTTGCCTCCGGAATTCACCAAACTGCTCGAAACTGTCAGCCAGCAGGCTTCCAACCAGGCTGAAAAACTCTCTATTCCGGCCAAAACCCTCCAATCAGCCATTGAAGCCGTCGGCCAAACTGTCGCAGGCTCGATCAAACAGAGCGTTGCCTTATTCAGCTTTGTTGGAGAAATTGCGGCGGCTTTTGCCGGTTGCATCACACATCCGGCACGGTTCAGGTGGCGACCAATTTTATTCAATCTCCGGACCGCCGGTTTCGACGCCCTGCCGATCGTCGGCTTGCTCTCCTTCCTGCTCGGCATCGTCGTCGCCTACCAGGGCGCCGACCAGCTCAGGCAATACGGTGCCAACATCTTTGTCGCTGACCTGGTGGGATTGTCCATGCTGCGGGAATTTGCCCCACTGATCACCGCCATCATCATTGCCGGGCGCTCAGGCTCGGCCTATGCCGCGCAGATCGGCACGATGTCCGTTACCGAGGAAATCGATGCTATGCGCACCATTGGCATAGCACCGCTGGAACTCCTGGTGCTGCCGAAAATAATTGCCCTGCTGATCGCCATGCCTTTGCTCACCGTATTCGCTGATGTGCTCGGAGTACTCGGTGGAATGATCATGTCAAACGTTCAACTGGGTGTCAGCACCGTCGAGTTTCTCGATCGATTCGTCAAGGCAGTCAGCGTCACTGCCTATCTGATCGGTATCTGCAAGGCACCGGTGTTCGCGCTCATTATTGCGGTGGTGGGCTGTTATCAAGGATTTCTAACCAAGGGAGGTGCCGACAGCGTAGGCCGTCAAACCACGCGCAGTGTCGTTCAATCGATTTTTCTGGTCATCGTTGCTGACGCCCTCTTCTCGGTTGCCTTCAGCGCGCTGGATCTGTGATGCAAACTACATCGCAAAAAATCGTTAAGGACACCGCCGTCATTGAAATCAGCCAGGTATCGACGCGATTTGGCGAACATGTCGTGCACACCAACCTTGATCTCGAAGTCCATCAGGGCGAAATTTTCGCCCTGATTGGCGGCAGCGGATCAGGGAAATCCACCCTGCTCCGCGAAATGATTTTGCTGCAACGTCCCGATTCTGGCGCCATCAAGGTGCTTGGCACCGACTTGATGAAAATCTCCGACGATGACGCCCTCGCCCTGCGCCAGCGCTGGGGAGTCATGTTCCAGCACGGCGGGCTATTTGGCTCATTGACCATCAAGGAAAACATCGGCTTGCCGCTACGCGAGCATAGTCAGCTCGATGACGTGCTGATCGATGAAATCGCTGACTGGAAACTGGCCATGACCGGGCTTAAACCCGAGGTCGGTGCGCAGTATCCGTCTGAGCTCAGTGGCGGCATGATGAAACGCGCTTCGCTCGCCCGTGCCATGGCGCTCGATCCGGAGCTGCTGTTTCTCGACGAACCCACCGCAGGTCTGGACCCCGAAAGCGCCGATGAAGTCGATCAGCTGGTGCTCAAACTGCGCGATCTGTACGGTCTGACCATCGTCATGATCACACACGACCTTGACCTGTTATGGCAAGTCTCCGACCGGGTTGCTGTTCTCGCCGACGGCAAGGTACAAGGCGTCGGTTCTATGGCCGAACTGGCGAAAATCGATATCCCGGAAATCCGCAAATTCTTCGACGGCCCGCGTGGCAGAGCCGCACAGACGCAGAAGAAGGATGAAGCACCGGCAGAAACACCGCCCACTGAACCGGGGAGAACGTCATCGAAACCAAAGTAAATTATGCCCTCGTGGGTGCCTTTGTCATCCTTCTTGGCACCGTACTGGTTGCCGGCGCCCTCTGGCTGGCCTCGGGTGGCGCCTTCCAGAAGAAATACGACTTGTATCTCGCCGTTGAGGAAGAGTCGGTCGCCGGTCTCAACCTGAACGCGCCGGTCAAATTCAACGGCGTCGACGTCGGTAAGGTCCGTGAAATACGGATTGACCCGGTGAATACGGAACGTGTCAATCTGCTCTTTGCTATCGAACGTGGTACGCCGATCAAGGAAGACACCGTGGCCATCCTGAAAACCCAGGGACTGACCGGCATCGCCTATGTCGAACTCAGTGGTGGCACGCGCGATGCGCTCCCCTTACGCACAATGGGAGGAAACGGGTATCCGGTGATTCGCACCAAGCCTTCGCTGAGTGCGCGACTGGAGAATGTGCTCACCACTGTTCTGACCAAGCTGGATAGCACGACCAACAGCATCAATGCCATTCTCAGCGACGAAAACCAGGCATCGTTCAAGAGTGCGCTGGCCGACATCGCCGCCATTGCGCATACGATTGCCCTGCGTACCGAAACAATTGATGCCGGCATTTCCAGTGCCGCCCGTACGCTGGAAAATACCTCACGTGCTTCAGCCAAGGCTGGACCGGTCATCGATCGCATTGGGCGCGGCGCCGATGCCGTTAAAAAATGGGCAACGAAGTCAGCAAGACCAGCGCCAGCGTCGGCAAGACAGTCAATTCGATCGGCTCCGATGTAAAACGATTCACGGCAGAAACCCTTCCTGAACTGGAACGACTGCTTGGCGAACTCAATGTGCTATCCACCTCGCTGCGTCGCCTGACCGAGCAAACCGAACGTAACCCTTCCAGCTTGCTATTCGGCCACAAGTCGGTTCGGGAGGGCCCCGGAGAATCAGCAACCAGCGCACCCAAAGGAGAAAAAAGGCCATGACTTTCACATTTTTCGCACCAGCGAATCGGCTTTTTTTCGCCATGGCATTACTTGTAACACTCAATGCATGCAGCGCATTGAATCCGACGGCAAGACCGCAACCTTCCTTCTATTCGCTTGACAGCGTGCGGAGCGAACATCCGGCATTGTCGACAGTCCAATCAGCCTCGTCGCCGATCTTGATCGTCAATCCCACGCATGCCGCCTCAGGTTTCGACAGCAAGCACATTATCTACGTCCGCCAGCCGCACCAGCTTGAATACTATGCGCACAGCGAATGGAACGACACCCCGGCGCGGATGATCTCGCCGCTGATCGTCGCCACCATGGCAAAAAGCGGAGCATTCCGCGCCGTCATCCCGACGCCCAGCGCTGCCACTGGCGACCTGCGTCTCGACAGCGAAATAATCCGTTTGCAACTGGATACCGGAACGTCCCCGAGTCACGTGCGTTTCACGATGCGCAGCTATGTGCTGGACAACACCACCCGCGAGGTACTGATGTGGCGTGAGTTTGACGAAAGCATAGACGTCAAAGGTGAAGGCCCTTATGGCACGGTCATTGCGGCCAATCGTGCGGTACAGAATGCGCTGGAAAAGCTGGCGATTTTTTGTACCGAAGCGGCTGGATTATGGCAATCGCAACGAATTGACCTCAAGTAAACACAGCGCCTGAAGCACACAATTTTCTCTTATTCCGCGTTTCCAGCGATCTGAAAGGCTGCCCAGTAGAAGGGATGAGGATACTGTTGTTTGGTAACCAATTGAGCCTGCCTCAGTGCTTCGCGCTTGTTCATGCTCCCCAATCTGCTGTAGAAGCTCGTCATCAGCGTCGACGTCGCTTTGTCGTCAACCTTCCAAAGACTCGAAACAATGCTGCGACTTCCGGCGTAAAGAAACGCGCGCACCAAGCCAACGACATCGTCCCCTTTGGCGACCTTGCCCAGTCCTGTTTCGCAAGCGCTCAATGTAACCAAGTCGGTGTCCAGCTTCAGCGAAAATATCTTGTCCGCAGTCAACAATCCGTCACTTTCTGCATTGCGGGACAACAGCAAAGCTGACTTGAGTGGCGCTTCGGGATTGAACTGACCATGCGTGGCAAAGTGAATATAGCGAAATCCTTCACCGTATTGCCTCAACGCACTCTCGTTGGCGTTTTTACGGAGCAAGACCCTGGACTTAGGTCGGTTTTTCGTAATGGCAATCGCCTCAGTCTCGGAGTTTTCAAGATCGAATCGAGGGTTGCCCAGATCGGGGTTTCCGAAAGCCAGAATTTCCCCGGTCTTGCCCCCCGGAAAGGGGCTCAAATATTTGAGGATGCTGGCGCTGGGCATTGTCCGCAGGTTGAAGCGATCAATCAGGAAGGACTGTCCATCGTTCAGAGCGTTGAATGGAAGGTAGTGCAAGGGCCCATGAGCAACGACGAGAAGCCGGTGGTTATGGAATCTGCTCGTCAGCGGAGCAACCAAGCGTTCATGCAGTCGTTGGGAAAGCGCCAGATAACGCTTCGAGTCGACCTCTTCGAGAGCCTCCCGGAACTGAAGAATATCTTGCGTGAGTCCCTTGCCGTCGAGACGAACCGCATCGATCTCGGTTTGAGTCAGCACAAAGGCGATCAGTTCGCCCCCGGCATCGTAGTATTCAATCAGTGTTTCGCCTACGGGCATTAACGCCTGTATTTCGCCACTCCCCAAGGTGGATACGCTGACGAGGGAGGCCAATTCAGGTGATTCCGCCGCCAAACCCTCTTTTGCGGCTACGGCGACACTTCGGGTGGATAACTTTTCCTGACTGAAGCCTTGAGCCACCAGACCCGCTTCTGCTTCTTTGGCAGTCGATAAGAGTTGCGCGACCTTGACTGGATCGCCGGATGAAATCGCGAAGTCCTGCTTTGCCGCCAGCATATCCACCAAGGCTCTGGCCTTTGAGCGTTCGGCAAATTCCAATGCGCTGGGGTGATCCTTGTTCGCCAGCAAAGCGGACACCAATCGGCCATAGACTGCCTGCTTGTCGCCTACGAATCCGATCTTGCTGGCTTCGGTGTTGATCGAAGCGCGCTGCATCTCGATCACCTCAACGGCTTGGCGGTAATGCTCGATAGCCTGTTCAGTATTTTTTAGCAATTCTGCCACGCGTCCTGCCTGGTACAAGGCGATCCAGTACAGTTCGCCGAATTCGGCGATCCGAGGATGCCGCAGGGCTAACTCGAGGGTGTGCTGGGCCGCCGTGAGGTTGCCTGTCTCGAGTTGGCAGGTGCCACGCATAACCAGTTTGGGAAGTTGCAGGTGGATGTCGGCAGCGTCGTCGCTCTTAAGCCCCCAGGTGGGGTCGTTAATCCAGGAATACCAATCGTCACTGGCGACGAACGGCAGAGCGGCGGCGTAATCATCTAAAGCCATATACACTCGCGCCATCGCGTAGGCCTTCATTGGACGCCACGCCGCGTTTCCTACGTAGGGGTAGGAAAATTTCTCAATTTCCTTAAGTTCCTTGAGTGCTTCCTCCCGGTTTCCTGCCATGGCCTGCGCGACGGGAATGACGCCCAGATTGAGCAGGCGGTACTTTGTCGGTGGCCACAACCCGGAAGGTTGGCGATCCTGAATCTGCTTGAGGGCTGTTTGCGCATAGCTCACCGCATGGAGGTAGTCGCCCATTTCGAGGTGAGCTTGCGCACGCAGCGTGGCGGATAATGCCGTGGCGTCAGAATTGGTTACGAAGGACCGATCTGTCTCGATCTCCACATTTCCCCCAGCGATGTGCCTGTCGATAGCATCTAGGCAAGGAAACAGCTTCGCGTATCGCTTCAACTTCGAGTACGCCACACACAGGGGCGCGAGAGCTGAAATACTAGGTTCCGTTGTCGAGGCTACCTTTGCTTCAGCAGCCTTTTCCAACTCAGCAAAGCGGCCCGCGATTTCAAGCGAAGTCAGGCTTTGCTGCGCTTGCGCTAAAGCCGACAACACAGCCAATAGAATCAGGAGTGAGGTGCGGTACATCGACGTCCCCTTACCTCTGCGATGTGCATAACCGTAAATTGATCATAGCCTATTGCAGGCAACTTTGACCCATGAACTGTTTCGTGGATCCCGGGATGATTTCAATAGCAATTTCGAACGAGTATTCCTGAACGAAAAGCGCTAAGCGTTTTCTTTGAGGTCCTCTTAAATCGTGCTTGAAGCTATCAGCCGATCGAAACCCTGAACGACGCCCTGAAGAACTCAATTCAATGAACTAGGTTCAGTCATACGCCAGCGGGCATGAGACAATGCATGATTAACCTGCTCAGCCCCCCATTCAATGAATTCAGTCCTTGTAAACGAACCTCTTGTTTTTGTCGATCTGGAAACCACCGGGGCAAATTTCGCCAATGATCGAATCATGGAAATTGGCATTGTCCAGGTCGATGAACACGGGGCGCGGGAGTGGTCTTCGTTCGTCAATCCGGGAATCCCGATCCCGCAGTTCATTACCGGGCTGACCGGGATCCATTCAGGGATGGTGGAAAACGCCCCACGTTTTGAAGAACTGGCGCCGTTGATCCTCGAGAAACTCAAAGGTCGTTTGTTTGTCGCGCACAACGCACGTTTTGACTACACCTTTCTAAAACGCGAGTTCAAACAGATCGGCATGGAATTCCGGGCACCCAATCTGTGCACGGTCAAGTTGTCGAGAAAGCTTTTTCCAGCGCATCACCGGCACAGTCTGGATTCCTTGATTACCCGCTATGGCATCCGCGTCGCCGACCGCCATCGCGCTCTGGCCGATGCGCGTGTGCTCTGGGATCTCTGGCAACACTGGTCTTCCGTGCTGCCCGCCGAATCATTTAACGGCACCGTTGCCGAACTGGTCGGCCGTCCTGAATTGCCGCCCCAGATCGATCCCAGCCTCATCGACGATCTTCCCGAAGCCCCGGGGGCCTATGCTTTTTTTGCTGGCGATGGAAAACTCCTGCTCAGCAAGCGCTGCGCCAACGTCCGCCAGCAGGTACTGGCGCACTTTGCAGCGAAAAACCGTGATACCGCAGCAGTTCGGGGCGTTGAGCGCATCGAGTGGAAAGAAACGGCCGGTGAATTTGGCGCCCGAATGGGGGAGCTTGAGCTCTCCAGTTCGACCAGGAAGCCGCTGGATGAACTGTGTTCCTGGCAGCTTGTCCAGCGCAGTGAGGGGCACTATCAACCCGAGCTGGCATTTGCCAGTTCACTCGATTTTGCCAGCACACCGGATCTGTTTGGCCTGTATATGAACAAGAAAGAGGCCTTGCTTACTCTGCGCAAACTGGTTGAAGCGCATCATCTGTGCCATTCAATCGTCGGCCTGGGGGTAGGCAAGCCCGGTGAAGCCTGCGTCGGAGTTAAGCAAAAAACCTGTCGCGGCGCCTGTGTCGGCAAGGAGGCCTTAGCGATGCACAGCGCGCGGCTGATGGCCTCGATGGCCAAAATTAAGCTCGCTGAATGGCCTTACGCAGGCGCCATAGCGCTCATTGAGCGTGACGAATTCGGGATGCGCGAGGATTTCCACCTACTGGATCGCTGGCGCTATCTCGGCGTCGCGCATAATGAATCCGAGGTCTATGAGATGCTCAATAGCCGCCATGAGACGGGCTTCGATCCGGAAATCTATCGCACGGCCAACAAATTCCTGAAAGCGGGAAAACTGAGGGTGCTGCCGCTGAAGCGTATGACGGCAGACTCGCCTTTATTGTGAGAGCTCAATAAACGCTGTTTTCCCGGAACGCCCACCGGCTTCTCGCAGCATCCCTTCAATTTCGCTGTTGCCGCTCTTCATCGCGGCGTCGACGGGGGTCTCGTCACGCTGATTGGCAATTGTCACATCCGCCTGGTTCTTCATCAGTAGCTTAACCACGTCGAAATGACCATTGCGTGCCGCCAGGTAAAGCGCGGTAGATCCGTTGTCGGTTTTGGCATCGATCTCGGCGCCGCGTTTCAGCAAGTAGTCGACGATCTCCGTATATCCGTTAAACGCCGCATACGCCAAGGGTGGCCAGCCATAGAAATTTAACTCGGCCCCGGCTTCAACAAGCTTCTGTACGTACGGCATCTGCCCGGTGAAGGCGGCAATGCTCAGCGCGGTTTCGCCATTGCGGTTGCGCGTATTGAGACGGGCGCGTCGTTGAATCAGAAAGTCGATCAGCTCGGGCATGTCGTGACGGACGGCCTGAATCAGCAGCGTGTCTCCCGATCGATCAACGGTGTTGAGTTCCATTCCCCGGCCGAGGAGTTCAACGACAACCGTGGCATCAC
>JBAXHE010000087.1:0-12815 GCA_037139055.1 Betaproteobacteria bacterium
ATGTACGATAACGGCCATGGGGTACAGCAGGATCTCGGGGAGGCAGTAAAGTGGTACCGTCTGGCTGCCGAACAAGGATATGTGGACGCACAAAACAACCTCGGAGTCATGTACGCGAACGGCCAAGGAGTGTCGCGGGACTACAAGGAAGCATTTAAGTGGTACCAGCTTTCTGCGAATCAAGGCAATGCGGAAGCACGATCTAACCTCGGTATCATGCACGACAAAGGCTGGGGGGTGCCACAGGATTCCATGGAAGCGGTTAAATGGTACCGCTTGGCGGCCGCTCAGGGTGATGCGAAAGCCCAATTCAACTTAGGTATTACATATGACCGTGGCAGCATAGGCGTTACTCAAGATTACGAAGAAGCGATAAGGTGGTATCGCCTTGCCGCCGATCAGGGATACGTAAAGGCGCAATTCAACCTTGGTGCCATGTACGCTAATGGCCGAGGTGTGGTTCGGGATTATAAGGAAGCGATTAAGTGGTATCTCCGTGCTGCCGAGCAGGGCGATACAGAAGCACAGTACAACCTTGGTCTTAGGTATGCCTACGGCCGAGGCGTGCCGCAGGATTACAAGGAAGCGGTTAAGTGGTACCTGCTCGCTGCCGATCAAGGCCATGCTGGCGCCCAATTTAGTCTCGGCGTAATGTACGAAAATGGCCGAGGTGTACCACAGGATTCCAAAGAAGCGGTTAAGTGGTACCGCTTAGCAGCTCGGGGGGACTCGAAAGCGCAATTCAATCTTGGAGTTATGTATGCCAATGGTAGAGGTGTAACCGAAAACCGCGTGCTCGCGTACGCCCTCTATGCTCTATCTGCTGCTGCCGACGACCCGCCCAAAGTGCTTGCCATCCGCTCAGGTTTGGCTGATTCAATGAATAACAAAGAAATCGAAGCTGCCCAAGAACTGATGCGTGAACTGGCAAAGCCGGGAAATTTCCTTATCGTACTGGATAGGCAAGGTAAGAATCTTCGGTAAAGCGTCATGGCGTATTCCCTGGCGTTTTTCGCATTTGCTGTTGTCGCCTCCGTTGCCCTCCGCCTAGCGTTCAATGGCTAATTCACCACAAACGTTTTCTAGCGCCCGCTTTCCCCTTACACCAAGGGCTGCTGTGGGTCTAGAGTATGCATTGACGGCATTTGAAAGCCGCAGATATGCAGAAAGTTGTGCGCGCATCCTTCAAATTTGATGCGAGTCTCGTACTTTCAGAGCTTGAACGCCCCAGATGAACGCAATGCCTAACCCATCATTCAACACGTACTGGCGCGATAAAGCCGCGCCAGCCGGTTAATTCAAACTTTAGGGCTCAAAAGTCATGGCGAAGATTGCTTTATTAACCGTTGTATTAATGGTAATTGCGGGCTGTGCTACAGACGAACTACGCACTGTCCGGACGCATAGTACCGTTGAAGAAACTCTTCGCTGTAATTCGGAAAACGAAGTAAAGATCCGGGTGTTTCATAGCATGTACAAGGATAAAAAATCCGCGGAGCATCTCTATTCAAAGATCATGGCAAACCCTAGTGAAGATAATCTGGCTCAGCTGATGGCGGCAGCAAGAAGCGACAGCATGGATATGGCCTCAAGAAAAAGTGGCGGTGATCTTGGCTACATTCAGTTCGGCGAGCTTGATAAAGAATTTGAAGCACGACTTTTCAATTTGCCCTTAAAGACGCTTTCAAACCCTGTCACATCGCGTTGGGGCTGGCACCTGATATGGGTGAGCGAAGCGATAAATGTCAAAACAGGAAAACCGTGCCAATGGCGTTAAGCTTAATGGCGGTGGATATGACACTCAATGTCTGTTAGCACAACTTAAGAGCACATCAACTACATAACTCTTCGGCCAAGAGAGACGCTCCGCTGGCAAGCCGGCTCCACGCCCCTTCCCTGCGACCCTCCTGAATGTCTGCTTTTCACTTAATTCAGGGGCAGCTTAGGGTCGCGAGTGTCGGTTGGCTGTCAGGGAAAGCGGCCACTAGACAAGAATGCAGATTGAATAGAAACTAGCGGCCAGTTACAGTCATTCAAAACACTTGATCAAGACCAAGAACGATAGCAGGAGTAGGCATATTCTGACGGGCTGAAAAGGGTTTAACTAATCATGAGAATTCGCATACTTGTCGCTTTGATTCTGTTAACCATCTCTGGTTTTACGCTAGCATCTATGAATGAGACATTTCCGGTGGACATCGAGTTTTCTGGGGACTCAGCCTCGTTAAGTTCTGGCGATTTAGAACGATTGACTGAGATGGTGGAAAAAATTAAACGAAGGAATTACTGCGGTTTCCTTGCAAACGTTTGGGCCGAAATGAATGAATCAGAATTTAGGACTCCAAATCTGCTTATTTTGACAACTCTTCGAATGATGAATATCCGAGACGCCCTAAAAAGTCTGGGTTTTACTGTCTATTTGCACTTTGTGTCAAAAGAAATGCTTGTCACTTATTCTAGGGGAAGTAGCGGTATTATTTTTATCGAAGCAGTGGGGATGCCAGCAAAACTCACCAATAAATGCCCAACCTATTAAAACCGGTTTCCTGAACGACGGCTTAGGGTCGGCAGCGGGCTTTGGGTCTTTTCGCAATCAGTTTTCAATGCTAAAGTCATGATGACCAGCAGGTAGCGGCCAAAAGCGGTCATAAATGAAATTCGCCAGAACCGGTCATTCAACACTCCGTTTGGAGTGAGCAGTAACGACTGTTTTCACACAACCTCGGTCGTTAGTATCCATTGGGGTATTTGAGTGCCACTATTATGTATTAGGTATAAGTAAAATAGGGAAACGAAAAGGGATCGGTCAACAGAAGCTAATGGTTGGAAGCGATAATAAGGGTTACGTAAATTACTGGGAGAACGCTTTGAATAAGTTTTGCACCACTTTGCTCATTGCATTTTTTGTTTCAGGATGCGCACACCAGAAAATAGTTGAAGTAAAAAACATTGATAGCACCGACCGCGCGAAAATCAAGAAAATAGCGCTATTAAGAATTAACGCACCCCAACAAGTAACTATCAGAAACCAGACTGTTGCGACTTCCGCAGCCGTCAGTGGCGTCATCGGCTACTTGATCGAAGGCACTGCCAATGAAGATTACACCAAACAATACGTCTCAGAATTGAATAAGCAAAAGGTGACTTTTGTTCCTGAACTTGCCGCTGCAATTCAAAAAGAATTAAAGAACAATGGGTATCAAGTAGAGTATTTAGAAAATCAGTTCGCTAGGCTCAAAGAAGACAAGACAGTAGATTATTCCGGCATCAACACGGATGCTGATGCCATCTTAAATGTCTTTTACGGACGAGTCGGCTATGCTTCTCCGATTGGCCAGAAATATTCTCCGTGGGTCAACATAGCCGCGGTGATGATAGACCCAAAAACTCAGAATCGAATGTTCTCAACGAATATGGTTGTTCATCCGAACGCGGATAAGCAACCAAAAGGAAATGTTATTTATCTTATGCCAAAGAGTGTCGATCAATTTTCATCTTTCGAAGAAATTATGAGCAGCTTTAAGGTATCTACAGACGCCATTATTGAGGAAGAGGAAAAAATAGCGGTATTAATTGCTCAGCAACTTAAATAAGCGAGTGCATATGGCCAAAATACAGATGAGGGCAATTTTTATATCTATGTATGAAATGTGCATTTCAGATGTACCGATTGTCTGAAATTTAAACCTTTTCTTCCTGCTTATTGAAATTGAACGGCAGCTGTTAAACAGACTTAATGACGGCTTGGGGTCGGAAGTATTTATTGACGGCATTTAAGAGCTGTCGTTAGACTGATGAAATAAGAAGAAGTAGAAGTAAAAGCCCCGAGCAGTCTACGAGATTTAGTTTAACGAGCGCCATTGAGGCGTTTCGAACGTATGCTTATGCCCTAAATTCGGAAGTGCTGTTTTTCACGATTTAATTAATGCCGTTTGAAAACGGTTATCGGGTACAAAAAACCCGTCGTGAAGAGGCTTTCAACGAAATTTACTGCGCCGAATTAGGGAGTAGGCGCCGGAGTTATGCAGCAAAACTGTCCCTATAACAAAGTTAGATTTCTTCTCACAGGAGGCTCACATGAAAGCGTTAGGCGTAGCAGGTGTCGTTATTTCGGTGGTACTAATTTCAGGCTGTGCCGGTATGGCGACAAGCGGCCTTACCTACAACAACGAACAACACAAGCTCAACACACCCCAGAAAACCGAAGCATGTTATGACGCATCGGTTCTCTTGGGTGCGAACGTTGAGCGCACAAAAGACGTTACTAAAATGGTTCTTGCTGCTATCGACACGACAGTCGGAGAAGAAACTGCTAACTCTATCGCCGCCCAAAGAAACCGTCACATCGGCGTATTTGTAGGTAGTGGCGGAGAAGAGTTGTTCGTTAACTGGAAAGCGATAGAGACTGAAAAGACATTTGTGACTGTTGCAACAAAGACGGGTTTTGTTGGCGGCGCTGGGCAGAAAGCTTGGTCCTGTCAGGTAGTAGATGAAATGGTAAAGATGGTCGTGAAGTAAGGTTCGCTCGCTCCCGTTCATGATCTGTGATCGGGAGCACATTTTCCCTTTAGACAATTGGGACCTACAAATGAAAAGAGAGAGACTGAAGTATGTTGTTTGGTTTTCTATACAGGTAATATTTTTGTTGTTGTCGGCTTGCGCCACAAGCACCACCGTTACTGTCACTGGCAATACGAACCAGCCGATGGACTCCTGCAATATTCAATTCTTTAATCATAGTAAACCCAGCTCTTCTTACGAGACGCTCGCAAAAATTGAATCGCACGTTCAAAAGAACATGTTCTTTGGCAGAACAGCAAAGCTGGAAGATGATACCTATGATGAACTTCGCCAAAAAGCTTGCGCCATCGGCGCAAATGCTGTTGTTATCAATGATTATGTCGAGTCGACCGCAGCTGAATTTTCACACGTCCACGTCTGGGCGTCGGCTATAAAGCTCAATCGACAAGGGGACACCATCAAACCGGTACGGTAGGTGGGCAACGTTTGATGAATTCGAACATTGAACGTCTGCACGTCTGCACGTCTGCTTTTCAATAAACTGATCGACAGCTTTGGGTCGAAAGCGTGCCTTGATCCTTCTGAGAAGCAGCCGTCCGGTTAGCTTTGTTGCGGCGGGAGATACTCACGGAGCTGGTGATCGTGCTCGACGATGTGTTCGATCAGCCAGTTCTTCAGGTAGCGCATGGTGTCTTCCGCCAGGCGATAGGTCTTCTTTTCGTAGGATTGTTGAAGCCCTTGGACGGTTTCCAGCATCATGCGGTGCAGAAAACGGTGTTCCTCAAGATGCGGGAAGCACGCCTGCTCCATGATGGCTTCTTCGTGGCGAAAATGGATTTCGATAAAAGTCACCAACTCGGCGAAGCATTTTGAAAGTTCTTCCGGGCTTTGTCGCTGCTTCCAAAGGTCGTGGAATGTGCTGATCTGCTTAAATAGCTCACGATGCTCGGAATCGATGGTGCTGTTTCCGAGAAGGTATTGATCGGACCAGGTCAAAAATGCCATATGAATCTCCGGATGCATGCGCGCCAAGAAAAATACGATTTAAAAACAAGGATAGCGTAACGCTTTCTGGCGCCGCATGAAAGCGGGGAGCTGTAGCGTAATGACGATGACTGGCGTTTTGCACCAATGGATATAGGGTGTTTGCCCGACATACCCCCGCACTTCGCCGCGCAGACACTGATATTAAACTGGCTCAGTTAATGATCCGCGAGAATCATCCAGGTCCGGTAGGTCTTGCCGGGCGCTAGCGTGACCGCGTGGTCGGCCATGTCGCCGCGTTCGACACAAAGATAGCCGACATGGTTGCCTTCGCCGAGATCGGCAATGTTCTTGTCGTTGGTCCAGGCATTCCAAACGACGGCGCATTTCGCATCGGATTCGATACGGACACGGCCTGTTGTCATTTCGAGTTGCTGCTGGGCGGGCACATTCAGATAGACGCGGTCGGTGACGGCGTTGATTGTCACCTCGCCGTGATGCGTCTTGCGGGCAGAGTGCTCGATCTTGTCGATGAAGGTCGAGCCTTCAAGGCCGCCGACGCGGATCTCGGCGACGTTCGCTACGGCAAAGTAGGTGTGGAAGGCGAACGCCAGTGGTGCCTCCTGCTGGCTATGGTTTTCCATCGTCAGACCGAGCTTGAGTTCATTGTCAACCAGGACTTCCAGGCGGAAGGTGAAAGCATGCGGCCACAGTTCGCTCACCGCGGCGTCGCCGCGCAGTTCGAGCGCCAGATAGGTCGAGCCGTCAGGCATGGCGCGGGCTTCGGCCAGCGTCCACTCGCGGGTGCGGGCAAAGCCGTGTGCGCTCTTGCCGTCTGGCCCGGGACCGAACCAGGGCAGGCACAGCGGAATGCCGCCACGAATGGCTTTGCCGGATTCCAGTAGTGCTTTGGGCGAAACCCAGAGCATTTCGGGCCGGTGGCTGGGCTTGAAGGCCATGACCTGAGCCCCCTGGAGGCTGATGACCGCGCGCGCCAGTGGGTTTTCTACGACCAGCAAGGGCAGTCCGGGATCTCCGGCTTGATGTCGGCTGGGGTAAAGCGCTGTCGAATTGACCAAGGAAATGCCAGAGGTTTTTTTCAATTGCGCTAAGGTGGGCTGCGATGACAATGGAGGGTGCTAGGGATAGGAATGAGTGCGCTGAAAGCCTGTTCGATAGCTTACTTCTTGGCGCTGGTTTCGCCAGTACTGCTTTTCCGCGACAGGAAGTCCCGGAAGAGGTAATCGTTTTCTAGGATGTGTCCGACCATCCAGTTTTTGACAAACTTCATGGTGTCCATTTCGAAGTGGATGTCTTTGTCTTCAAACGACTGCTGCAGGGTGAAGATGGTTTCAACCATCGAATCATGGATTTGCTGGTGTTCGGCGAGTTTCGGGTATTCCGCCTGTTGCATGATGCTTTCTTCGTGCTGGAAGTGCATCTGGGCGTAGGCGATCAGCTGGTTGAGGACCTGGACGATTTCGTGGCGATCGCGTTTTTCCATCCAGTGGTCGTGAAAGGTGTTGATCAGGCGGAATAATTCCTTGTGCTCGTCGTCAATCGTGTCATTGCCGATCAGGTATTGCGTAGACCATGAAAGCAGTGCCATCAAGCATTCTCCCCGTTTTCTTGTTCAAGCAGTCAGGATACTGCCTTGCGCCGGAAGAATAAAGCCAGCAGAGAAAATGCCATGACGATGGTCGGCCAGTTGCCCCAGCGGGCATACGGGGTGAGTCCTTCGTGGCCCTGCACCTCTCCACGCAGCGCGCCGCGGGTAAAGGACGGGAGGGCGCTGATGACGCGCCCGTCGGTGCCAATGATGGCAGTCATTCCGGTGTTGGTCGAGCGCAACATCATGCGCCCGGTTTCCATCGCCCGCATCCGCGAGATCTGCAGGTGCTGGGCGGGGGCCAGCGAGTCGCCAAACCAGGCGACATTGGAGAGGTTGGCGAGTACCGTGGCTTCCGGCAGGGCACGAATGATTTCTTCGCCAAAAGCGTCCTCGTAACAGATATTCACCGCGATCTTCTGGCCGTCGACGCTGATCGGGGTCTGCCGGTCGGCGCCGGGAGTGAAGTCCGACATCGGAATGTTGACCATCCGCATGATCCACTTGAATCCGGGCGGGACGTATTCGCCAAAGGGTACGAGGTGCACCTTGTTGTAGCGTTGTTCGCCAGCGGCGCCGATACTCAGTGCGGAATTGGCGTACTCACGGTTGCTGCCGATGGCAATGCCCATGAACAGATTGCCATTTTCACGCTCGGCCAGGCGTTTCAGTTCGGCCAGATAGCCGCCGGGAAGCTGGTCAATAAAGGCCGGAATCGCTGTTTCGGGCAGGATCGTGAGTTGTGCTGGGTTGTCCAGTGCCAGGTGGTAGTAAGTGCGCAGCGAGTCGTTGAACAGTTCCGGGCGCCACTTGAGTTCTTGCGCGATATTGCCCTGCAGCAGCGATACCGTGAGCGGTGTCCCGACCGGTGTAGTCCATGCAACCTGGCGCAGATTGATGCCAACGGCAAAAACCAGCAGCAGCACCAGCAGCGGTTGGGCGGGGCACTTCCAGCCACCGCCGGAACACGGTGAGCCTTGGCGAAAGCGCACGAAGGACGTCCATAGTGGCGCTGCAGCAAAGGCGGTGATCAGCGAAATGCCATAAACGCCGAGTAGTGGTGCAAATCCAGCCAGTGGGCTCGGTGGCGTCTGCGAGTAGCCGACGGCGAGCCACGGGAAACCGGTCAGCACCCAGCCGCGCAGCCATTCGCCGAGCGTCCAGGTGGCGGCAAAGAGCAGGCTGCGTTGCCACCAGCTTCCTCTTGCATAACGCACATAGAGGGCGCCGGTCAGTGCCGGAAAGGTCGATAGTACGGTGCAGAAAAGAAAGGTGGCCAGCGCTGCCAGCGGTGTCGGCATGCCGCCAAAAGTGCTCAGGCTGACAAAGACCCACGAGACGCCGGTGAGAAACAATCCGAGGCCGAATGCGCCGCCGATCAGTGCGCCTTCACGCGTACTCGCTTTCTTTTGCGCCGCCGCGTCGAGCAGCGCGAAGAGTCCGGCCAGGGTCAGCAGAATAACTGGAAAGGCGCCGATCGGGGCGAAGGCTGCGACGCTCGCCGCGCCGAGCAGGAGGGCAGTGAACAGTCGCAGCGCCAGTGATTTAAGTGGCGTCATTGAGTCGGCTGACCGAGAGGGTGTACAGGCGCCGACTGTCGGCGCGCAAGACCTGAAAGCGCAAGCCTTCCAGTTCTACGGATTCGCTGCGTCGGGGGACCCGGCCAAGATGATTGAGGATCAGTCCGCCAACGGTGTTGCATTCTTCGTTGCTGAACTGGGTGTCCAGCTGGGTGTTGAAGTCCTCAATCGACGTTTGCGCCTTGACGCGGTAACGGCCGACCTGATCGAGGCGGATGTTGTCTTCGTCCTCGTCAAAGTCATACTCGTCTTCGATGTCGCCGACGATCTGTTCGAGAACGTCTTCAATGGTGATCAGGCCACAGACGCCGGCGTACTCGTCGATGACCACGGCCATGTGATGATGTGAGACACGGAATTCACGCAGCAGGACATTCAGTCGTTTGGACTCAGGAATGAAGACCACCGGGCGGACACTCTGGCGCAGATTGAACTGTGCTTCACTCTGCAGTCGGAGGAGGTCCTTGGCCAGCAGGATGCCGATGACATTGTCGCGGTTTCCGTCAATGACCGGGAAGCGCGAGTGGCCGGTGCGATTGACCTGGGCAATGATGCTTTCCAGCGGGGCGTCGATGTCGACGACCTCCATCCGGGCGCGCGGCACCATGACGTCGCGCACGCTGATTTCCGATGCGGCGAGCGCTCCTTCGGTAATCGACAGCGCATCGGCGTCGAGCAGGTTGCGTTCGAATGCTGAATGCAGCAGTTTGATCAGTTGCTCTCGGTCTTCCGGTTCGCGTAGCAGGAAAGAGGAGAGGCGTTCAAGAAAAGTGGGTTTGTCTATGTCCATTATGCGTTTTGATAGGGGTCGGCGAAGCCTAGTCCAGCAAGTATGAGTCGTTCCTTGGCTTCCATGCGTTGTGCTTCCTTTTTACCGTTTTCATGATCGTAGCCCTGCAAGTGCAGCAGGCCATGCACGATCAGGTGGGCATAATGAGCTTCGCTGGTCTTGCCCTGCTCTTCTGCCTCGCGGGCTACCACTTCTGGACAGATTACCAGGTCGCCGCAGACCACCGGATCCTGCTCGTAAGGGAAAGATAGCACGTTGGTCGCATAGTCCTTGTGGCGGTAGTCGCGGTTCAGTGTCTGTCCTTCTTCGGGGGCGACGAAACGAATGGTGATCTGTCCGCCGCGCATACCGTCGACATTCAGTCCCGCCCGTGCCCAGCGAAAAACCTGCGGGCGCAAGGGTAGTCCGTCTTTGTTACAGGCGTATTGCACACTGAGATTAAGTCGTTTGCTTGTCATTCTGCATGGCCTCCAGTGCTGCCGTATGCGCTTCGTAAGCCGAGACGATGCGCGCCACCAGCGGGTGGCGAACGACGTCTTCCTTGAGAAATTCGGTAAAGGCTATGCCACGTACGTCCTTGAGAATCTTGCGCGCCTCGATCAGCCCACTCTTCTGGCCGCGCTGCAGATCGATCTGTGTCACGTCGCCGGTGACTACCGCTTTGGCGCCAATGCCGATGCGCGTGAGGAACATCTTCATCTGCTCGGGCGTAGTGTTCTGCGCTTCGTCGAGAATGATGAAGGCATGGTTCAGGGTGCGCCCGCGCATATAGGCCAGCGGGGCGATCTCGATGGCACCGCGTTCGAACAGCTTGGCCACCTTGTCAAAGCCCATTAGGTCGTAGAGGGCGTCGTACAGTGGACGCAGGTAAGGATCGACCTTCTGCGCCAGGTCGCCGGGCAGGAAGCCGAGGCGTTCGCCGGCTTCAACCGCCGGGCGGGTCAGGACGATGCGCTGCACCAGCTCGCGCTCAAAGGCGTCGACCGCCGAGGCCACGGCGAGATAGGTTTTTCCGGTACCGGCCGGCCCGGTGCCGAAGGTGATGTCGTGCTCCTGAATGTGTTTCAGGTACTCGACCTGGCGTGGCGTGCGGCCGTGCAGCTCGCTCTTGCGCGTCATCAGGGCTGGCGAAATGACGCCGCTCGGTGCTTCGCGTCGTGTCGGCCGGTTGCTCAATTCGATCAGGCCGAGCTGGATTTCATCGACCGAGAGCGTTTCCTTGGCGCGGGCGTAGAACATCTGCAAGGCTTCGGAGGCGCGAGCGGTCTGGTCTTTTTCACCACGCAGGGTAAATCGGTCGCCGCGGCGGGCAATCGAGACGTCAAACGCGGTTTCGATCTGGCGCAGATTCTCGTCGAGGACGCCGCACAGATTGGCCAACTGGTGATTGTTGGCCGGCGAGAGCAGGAGCTCGATGGCTTTCGGCTTGCCACTCATTCCGCGAGGCGCTGGGTTCTCTTTGCTCATGATTCGTGCGTCACGATTTCGCCGCGCAGCGAATGCGGCAGGGCAGAGGTGATGTGCAGGTCAACGAAGTGGTGAATCAGTCGCGGGTTGCCGACGAAGTTGACGATGCGGTTGTTGTCGGTGCGTCCGGCGAGTTCGCTGTCGCTCTTCTTCGACAGGCCTTCGACCAGGACGCGTTGTATCGTCCCGACCATCGCCTGTGAAACCGCCTGCGCCAGGTCGTCGATGCGTTTTTGCAGGCGCATCAGGCGTTCGGTCTTCAGTTCGTGCGAGGTGTCGTCGGATAGCTCGGCGGCCGGGGTGCCTGGGCGTGAGCTGTAGAGGAAGGAAAACGAAGCGTCGAAACCGATGTCGTCGATCAGCGTCATGGTCTTCTCGAAATCCTCGGCGGTTTCGCCGGGGAAGCCGACGATGAAGTCCGACGACAGCGAGAGATCCGGGCGCGCGGCGCGCAGCTTGCGCACCAGGCTCTTGTACTCGATCGCCGTATAGCCGCGCTTCATCGCCGCGAGCACTCGGTCCGAACCCGACTGTACCGGCAGGTGCAGGTGCGAGACCAGTTTCGGTACCTTGGCATAGACGTCGATCAGCCGCTGCGAAAGCTCGCGCGGGTGCGAAGTGGTGTAGCGGATGCGTTCGACGCCGGGGATTTCGGCGATGTATTCGATGAGCAGCGCGAGATCAGCCTTTTCTTCTCCGCTGGCCATGGCCCCACGATAGGCATTGACGTTCTGCCCGAGCAGGGTGATTTCACCGACGCCTTGAGCGGCCAGCCCGGCCACTTCGGTCAGCACGTCGTCGAAGGGGCGCGAGACTTCCTGGCCGCGGGTGAAGGGAACGATGCAGAAGGTGCAGAACTTGCTGCAGCCTTCCATGATCGAGACGAAGGCCGAAGCCCCCGTGACCGTGGCCGGCGGCAGGTTGTCGAATTTTTCGATTTCCGGGAAGGAAATGTCGACCTGCGATTTGCCCAGGCGACGCCGCTCGGCAATCATTTGCGGCAGGCGATGCAGGGTTTGCGGGCCGAAGACCACATCGACGAAGGGCGCGCGGGCGACAATCGCCGCGCCTTCCTGGCTGGCAACGCAACCACCGACGCCGATGATCAGATCCGGGTTGGCTTTCTTGAGCAGCCGGACGCGACCGAGTTCGTGGAAAACACGTTCCTGGGCATTCTCGCGTACCGAGCAGGTGTTGAAGAGAATGATGTCGGCGTCTTCAGGGGTGTCGGTTTTGATGATGGTTTCAGAAGCTCCGAGTACGTCGGCCATTTTGTCCGAATCGTACTCGTTCATCTGGCACCCGAAAGTGCGGATGAACAGTTTTTTTGCCATGTTTTTCTTGATCAGTTTTTAACTTCGGAAGGATTGAGCAACCAGATGCGCCAAACTGCTCCGGTCGTATTGTTCAGATAAACAATCTCGTTTTTGCCCTGAATGCTCATCGCCATGATGATCAGGTTTTGCTGGTTGCGGAATTGGGCGGTGGGTGACAGGGGAAGCTGCTGGCCATCAATGGTCACCCAGCCATTTCCAGCCGGCGGCAGCATCACGCCGGTTTTGGCTTCCGGGGGCAGCACCCGGTTTCTGACGTAGGTTTCGTAAGTCTGCGGGCTTTGAGTCAGCGCGCCGGAGCTCTGTGCGGCGGCTTCAATCACCGCGCTGACGATCGAGGCAATAAGGGATGCAGGTAGTGGCATACGCGCATTATAGTCAAGCTGGTTCGCCTTGTGTTACTTCACGCTTGACCCGGCGGCTTATGAAGACCTATAATCTCGCGCCCTACTGGTGATGTAGCTCAGTTGGTTAGAGCGATGGATTCATAACCCATAGGTCGGCAGTTCAATTCTGCCCATCACCACCAA
>JBAXHE010000088.1:0-12581 GCA_037139055.1 Betaproteobacteria bacterium
GTTTCAAGGAAGTTCCAGGCAGCAACACGCTTGGCGCGTTCGCGCGAGAGGCGGGTTTCACCAAAACCGTTTTCCAGTTGCTCGATGGCCACCTGAACGAAATCACCGACATTGGCTTCAAGTTCGCCAGCGTCGCTGAGAAATTCTTCACGATCGATATAGCTTTCGGACTTGAGTCCGGCATTGACGACCACGAAGTTCTGGTCGATGCGCACGATTTCTGCAGTGATGACCTCGCCCTGGCGCATTTCCTGGCGCGCGAGGCTGGCTTCAAAAAGATCGGCAAAGCTTTCTTGCATAATGGGGTTAGCTGACATAGTAGAAGTGACCTAACTGAGAGTTACTTGACCGCATTGCTGCGGGTTACGTTAAAAAACGCCCTCCGCACCAACATCCTGTCACGGGCGAACCGGTTGGGTCCGCGACACTACCCCGAGGGGCAGACAGCAGCTGATACGGATGACACCTTTGAGCCTGCGGCACCTGCCGCACACCCTTGCTACACCGCCTTATTGTTCCACGCCAACACCTGAGCCACCGCTTGTTCAATGGTCAGATCAGTCGTATCAAGCAATTCAGCGTCTTCTTCTTGCTGCAATGGCGCTACGCTACGTTGGCTGTCGCGTTCGTCGCGTTCACGCAAATCCTGCAAAAGAGGCAGGATGTTAGCAGTGATTCCTTTTTCGATCAACTGCTTATATCTTCTTTCCGCTCGTATCTCGACGCTGGCGGTAAGAAAAACCTTGGTCTGCGCATCCGGAAAGACTACCGAAGCCATATCCCGCCCGTCGGCAACCAGCCCCGGCGCCTGGCGGAACAGGCGCTGACGGAACAGCAGCGCCGCGCGTACGGCCGGCAGCGCGGCGACTTGCGAAGCGCCCGAAGACATTTCTTCATGGCGGATTAATTCACCCACTTCCTCACCAGCCAGGCGGATCGAATCTTCGCCGAAGACCACATCCAGACCGGCGGCGATGGCTGCCACTTTGGGCTCGTCGTCCCACGCGACGCCGGCACGCCGGGCGGCCAGCGCGGTCAACCGGTAAAGGGCACCTGAATCAAGATAATGCCAACCTAACGCTGCCGCTACCCGCGCGGCTACCGTACCCTTGCCCGACGCTGAAGGGCCGTCCACGGCGATGACCGGTACCGCTTGCGTGACGCTCGCCAGCTGTGCGAAATACTCAGGAAAGGTCTTGGCCACGCAACCCGGATCGTTGATACGCAGCGTCGTCGCCCGGGAGGCCAGCGAAAAGCACATGGCCATGCGGTGATCGTCGTAAGTATCTATACCCCGGTGAGGAGAGAGGAGTGAGGGGTGAGGAGTAATGCGGATATAGTCGCTGCCCTCTTCCACGATCGCGCCGAGCTTGCGCAGTTCGGCGGCCATCGCGGCGATGCGGTCGGTTTCCTTGACGCGCCAGCTGGCAATATGCGTCAACGTGGTCGTCCCCTCGGCAAACAGCGCCGTCGTCGCCAGCGTCATCGCGGCGTCGGGAATGGCGTTGCAGTCGAGCTTGATGCCTTGAAGCTTTCCCGATAGTGGTGCTGAGGCTTCGATCCAGTTCGGCCCCATGGTGATGCGAGCGCCCATCAGGGCCAGCGCGTCGGCAAAGCGCACATCGCCCTGGATCGAATCGCACCCAACGCCCTCAACGCGCAGCGGACCGCCAGCGATGGCGCCCAGCGCCAGAAAATAAGAGGCTGACGAGGCATCGCCCTCGACATAAACGACGCCTGGAGATTGGTAAGTCGCACCGGCCGGAACGGTAAACCGCTGCCAGTCCTGACGTTGCACCTGCACGCCGAAGCGCGCCATGATTTCCAGGGTAATTTCGATATAGGGCTTGGAGATCAGTTCACCGACCACCTCGACCGTCGTTTCGACGCCGGTCAGCGGCAAGGCCATCAGCAGGCCCGTGAGGAACTGGCTCGACACGTCGCCGCGGATGCGCACCACGCCGCCCGGCCGGATCTTCGCCTGACGAATCTGCAGTGGCGGGAAGCCGTCATTCCCCACATAGCCAATATCCGCGCCGAGTTGACGCAAGGCGTCGACCAGGTCGCCGATCGGCCGCTCGTGCATGCGCGGCACGCCGGACAGCGCGTATTCGCCACCGGCCAATGCCAGCGCCGCGGTCAGCGAACGAAAAGCCGTCCCGGCATTACCCAGGAATAGCTCGGCCTGACGGACCGGGAATTTCCCGCCAACGCCGTGGACTCGAACCACCTCACCACCCAGGGCGTCGACAACAACCCCGAGCTGACGCAGAGCGTCAAGCATGCGCGCCGTATCGTCAGACTCGAGCAGGTCACGGACTTCGGTCGTTCCTTCGGCCAGCGCAGCGAGCAGCAACACGCGATTGGAAATGCTTTTCGAACCGGGCAAACGGAGCGTGCCCCGCGCTGAAAGCAATGGCGGTAGATCAATGAATTCCATCTTTTCAATCCTTAAAACCACAATTAACCACGAAGTTCACGAAGAGCACAAAGAGATAAAAGCTTGCATTACCTTGATTGCTCAGCCATTCATTGAGTCGACATAACCACGCAAACTCAAGCTTCTCTTCGTGAACTTCGTGCTCTTCGTGGTTCAACTGCTTTTTCTAGGTTACTTGTTCCTAGCGTCTGCCCAGTCGCGACGGGCGGTACGGGCGAGATCAAAGGTTTTTTCCAGCGTTACCCCGTCAGCTCGGGCCAGCGCGCCGCGCAGGTCATCGAGCTGCGCCCGGTAGCGATCGAGTTCTTCGAGCAATGCCTCGCGGTTGGCCAGACAGATGTCGCGCCACATTTCCGGATGACTCGCGGCTATCCGGGTGAAATCGCGGAAGCCGCTGGCGGCATAACGGAAGAACAACTCGCTGTTATCGCGCACGGCAAGATCATGAACCAGAGCGAACGACAGAAGATGCGGCAGGTGGCTGACGGCGGCAAAAACGCGATCGTGCTCTTCCGGGAGAAGTTCATGCACCTCGGCACCACACCACTCCCAGGCCGAACGGATGCGTGCCACATTGAGCACCGAATTCTCGGCGATCGGGGTCAACACCACTTTCTTCTCGCGGTAGAGATCAGCGCGCGCTGCAGCCGCACCGCTGTTCTCTGCGCCGGCGATCGGATGCCCGGGAACAAACTGCCCGACCTTGTCACCAAAGTATTCACGCGCGGCAGCGACCACATCGGCCTTGGTACTCCCGCCATCGGTGACCACCGCCTGCGGACCCAGATACGGCGCAATACGTTCCATGATCTCGGGCATCTGACCGACCGGAGTCGCAATCAGCACCAGATCGGCATCCGAGACTTCCTGACCAGGGTGAGCCCCGAGCCGGTCGATGATGTCCAGATCGAGCGCCTGGGTCAGCGACGAAATACTGCGTCCGAAACCGACGACTTCCTCAACCTGCCCTGCCGCTTTGAGGCCAAGGGCAAACGAGCCGCCGATCAGGCCGACGCCAAAAATAACGACCTTGCCGAACTCAGGCGAACTGCTCATTAAACGGATTTCTCCAGAGCTTCGATAAAGCGGATGTTCTCGGCTTCGGTGCCGATGGTCACGCGCAGCCATTCAGGCATTCCGTAACCGCCCACTGTGCGCACGATGACGCCCTGCTGGAGGAGTTTCTGGTTGATGCTGGCCGCGTCGCCGACCTTGAAGGTCAGGAAATTACCGTGAGATGGAATATGCGCATAACCCAAACGCTTCAGGGCCACGATGATCTGCTCCATGCCGACGCGGTTCATCGCGTAGCTGCGGGCGACGAACTCGTGATCGTCGAGTGCAGCGGTCGCGGCGGCCAGCGCCAGATTGTTGCAGTTGAACGGCTGCCGCACCCGGTTCATCAGGTCGGCAATTTCCGCCGAAGCCAGGGCATAGCCGATCCGCAGACCGGCCAGGCCGTAAATCTTCGAGAAGGTCCGGGTAATGACGAGATTGGAAAACTCCGTCAGCCAGGCACTGGTATCCATCCGCTCGGAAGCCAGGATGTACTCGTTGTAGGCTTCGTCGAGGACCACCACGACGTCGGCCGGAACCGCCTGCAGGAAGGCCTTGAGCTGGGGATAGGGGATGAAGGTTCCGGTCGGGTTGTTCGGATTGGCGATCCAGATCAGGCGGGTGTCGGGACGGATGGCGGCGCGCATGGCCTCCAGATCGTGGCCGAAATCCTTGGCCGGAACGGCAATCAGTTCAGCGCCAGCAGACAGCGACGCCAGCGGGTAAACGGCGAAGGCATGCTGCGAGAAAATCGCCGAGCGCCCCTGACACAAGAACACCCGCGCAATCAGATCGAGTACGTCATTGGAGCCGTTGCCGAGGACGATGCGTTCAACGCCGAGTCCGGTATGGCTGGCCAGCGCCTGCTTGAGATCGAAATCGTCGGGATAGCGCTCCAGCGTTCCGATTGCTTTTTCCAGCGCGGCTTTGGCTTTCGGGCTCATGCCCAGCGGGTTTTCATTCGACGCCAGCTTGACGATGCGCTCGACCGGAAGGCCCATTTCCCGCGCCAGCTGGGTAATCGGTTTGCCCGGAAGATAGGGCGAAATAGCGCGGATATTGGGCAATGATTGATCACAGAGAGCCATGAGCTGTCCTTGAGAAAAGTGAGGAATGTTCAGTAAACAGCAACCGGATAGGAGCCGAGCACCTTGAGATAGGCAGCGCGTTTCGTCAGCTCGGCCAGCGCACGGGCGACCGCAGGATCGTCGCGGTGACCTTCAATATCAACGAAGAAAACGTATTCCCAGAGGGTATGTCGTGCCGGGCGCGATTCGAGCCGGGTCAGCGACACGCCGGCGTCGGAAAACGGCGCCAGAAGGGTGCTCAAGGCACCGGTCTGATTGTGCGCCGACATGATCAGCGAAGTCTTGTCACGCCCCGAAGGACCGGCCTCCTGCCGCCCGAGAACGACGAAACGGGTGGTGTTGTTGGGTTCATCCTCGATGCTGGTCGCCAGCTTCGGCAACTGATAGCGCTCGGCCGCGGCTTCACCGGCAATCGCTGCGGCACCGGCTTCCGACGCAGCAAACTGGGCGGCCTGGGCATTGCTACCCATCGAAATCCGCTGCGCATTCGGCAACGAGCGATTGAGCCATTCGTGGCATTGCGCCAGCGACTGGGCGTGCGAATAAACTTTGGTAATCTTGTCGAGCGAGGTCTCGTTGGTCAGCAGATGCTGGTGAATGCGCAACACCACTTCGCCGCAGATTTTCAGCGGCGTGTTCATCAGCAGGTCAAGCGTGCGTCCGATGGCGCCTTCAGTTGAATTCTCGATCGGCACCACGGCGTGATCAGCGTGACAGGCTTCGACTTCACGAAAGACGTCGTCAATCGAGATCTGCGGCATCAGCCGCGCGGCATGTCCAAAATGTCGCGTTGCTGCACTCTCCGAAAAAGTCCCGAGCGGCCCGAGAAAGGCGATCCCGAGCGGCTGCTCGAGCGACAGGCAGGCCGACATCACTTCACGGAAAAACCAGGTCACGCTGTCGTTCGGCAGAGGTCCGGGGTTGATCTCCTGAATCCGGCGCAGGACCTGCGCCTCTCTTTCCGGGCGATAGATGAAGCCGCCCTCGCCATGCTCGGCCTTGATTTCTCCGACCTTCTGGGCACAACGCGCACGCTGGTTCAGCAAATTCAGCAGTTGCGCATCGATCCCGTCAATTTCAGTGCGGACGACAGAGAGTTTCTTTTGCAATTCATCGCTCATGGCTTGTTCCGGCGGTTCAGCACGCATCCATAAAACCTCAATTAACCACGAAGGACACGAAGAGCACGAAGAGAATCTAGAACTTAAGGTGTCGTGTTGCCTCACCCGTAGTGTGCTCAGCAATCTATTGCTTGCCTTCGTGCTCTTCGTGCCCTTCGTGGTTCAGCTTTTTTCTAACACCATCAAACGACTATTCCTGCTCCGGAGCTGCGTCGACATCCACAATAACGTCGGCTTCAGCCTCGGATTCCAGGCTGGCATCCAAATCGCCCTCGGTTTCGACGACTTTTTCCAGCCCGGCGAGTTTCTCGCCGGCGTCGAGCGAAATCAGCGTCACGCCTTGCGTCGCGCGTCCGAGTTCACGAATCTCGCGAACTCGGGTACGGATCAGCACGCCACCCGTGGTGATCAGCATGATTTCGTCTTCGTCCTTGACCAGACGCGCGGCAACGACCTTGCCGTTGCGCTCGCTGGCGGCAATAGCAATGACGCCCTGATTGCCACGACCGGAATGGCGGAAATCGGCCAGCACGGTACGTTTTCCATACCCGTTCTCGGTAGCCACCAGAACGGTTTCCTGATGATTCTCGGCGACCAGCAGCGACAACACCTGCTGCCCCTCTGCCAAGCGCATGCCACGCACGCCGCGGGCGGTACGACCCATCGGACGCACGTCTTCCTCGTCGAACCAGACGGCCTTGCCGGCATCCGAAACCAGCACGATGTCCTGCGTGCCATTGGTAATTTCGGCGCCGATCAGGAAATCGCCTTCGTCCAACGCGACGGCGATGATGCCGGCCTTGCGCGGATTGGAGAAGTCGGAGAGCGGCGTCTTCTTGACCGTTCCCTGCGAGGTACACATGAAGATAAAGCGATCTTCGGTGAACTCCTTGATCGACAGAATGGCGTTAACCTTCTCGCCTTCTTCAAGCGGGAACATGTTGACGATCGGCTTGCCGCGACCGGTGCGCGTTCCCTGCGGCACTTCATAGACCTTGAGCCAGTAGACGCGACCGCGATTGGTAAAGCACAGGATGTAGTCGTGCGTGTTGGCGACGAACAGATGGTCAACGAAATCGTCTTCCTTGACCTGTGCCGCCTGCTTGCCGCGACCGCCGCGTCGCTGGGCGCGATAATCGGCCAGCGGTTGCGACTTGATGTAACCGGTATGCGAAAGCGTCACCACCATGTCTTGCGGGGTGATGAAGTCTTCGATGCCCAGGTCCTGGGTATTGACCACGATCTCCGAGCGGCGCTTGTCACCGAACTGGGCACGGATGCCGGTCAGCTCCTCGACAATGATCTCGCTGATGCGTTCGGGGCGCGCCAGGATATCCATCAGATCGGCGATTTTCTCCAGCAGTTCGGCGTAATCGGCGACGATCTTGTCGCGCTCGAGACCGGTCAGGCGCTGCAGACGCAGCTCAAGAATCGCCTGGGCTTGCGCCTCGGACAACAGATAACCACTCTTCGACAGCCCGTATTCGAGACCCAGCCCTTCCGGACGCGTGGCGTCAAGCGCGGCACGTTGCAGCATTTCGCCAACCGCCGACGAGATCCACAGGCGCGACATCAGACTGCGACGCGCATCACCCGGAGTCGGCGAGGCCTTGATCAGGGCGATGATTTCATCGACATTGTCAAGCGCAACGGCCAGACCTTCCTGGATGTGCGCGCGTTCGCGCGCCTTGCGCAATTCAAAAATTGTCCGGCGGGTAATCACTTCACGCCGGTGCGACAGGAAGCAGTCGAGCATCTGCTTGAGGTTCAGGAGGCGCGGCTGACCGTCGACCAACGCCACCATGTTCATGCCAAAGGTATCCTGCAGCTGGGTCTGCTTGTACAGGCAGTTGAGGACGACTTCAGGCACTTCGCCGCGCTTGAGTTCAATGACCACACGCATGCCGGACTTGTCGGACTCGTCGCGCAGGTCGGAGATGCCTTCGATTTTCTTGTCGTTAACCAGTTCGCTGACCTTCTCGAGCAGCGTGCGCTTATTCACCTGGTACGGCAGTTCGTCGATGATGATCGCCTGGCGATCATTGCTGCCCTTGATATCTTCGAAGTGCGTCCGGCCGCGCATGATGACGCGACCCCGACCGGTATGGTAGCCCTCACGCACCCCGGTGACGCCGTAGATGATGCCGGCGGTCGGAAAATCGGGCGCCGGAATGATGTCGATGAGTTCATCAATCGTCATTTCGGGGTTGGCCAGCAAGGCCAGGCAACCATCGATGACTTCATTGATGTTGTGCGGCGGAATATTGGTTGCCATGCCGACGGCAATACCCGACGAGCCATTGATCAGCAGATTCGGAATCCGCGCCGGCATGATCAGCGGTTCCTGCTCCGAACCGTCGTAGTTCGGCCCGAAATCTACGGTTTCCTTGTCGATATCGGCGAGCAGTTCATGTCCGATGCGCGCCATGCGCACTTCGGTGTATCGCATCGCCGCGGCACTATCGCCATCGACCGAACCAAAATTACCCTGCCCCTGAACCAGCATGTAACGCAGAGAAAAGTCCTGCGCCATGCGCACGATGGTGTCGTACACCGCGGTATCGCCGTGCGGATGGTACTTACCGATCACGTCACCGACGATACGCGCCGATTTTTTGTAGGCCTTGTTCCAGTCGTTACCCAACTCGTGCATGGCAAACAGCACACGCCGATGTACGGGCTTCAGTCCGTCGCGCGCATCCGGCAGGGCGCGACCGACAATCACACTCATGGCGTAATCGAGATACGAGCGGCGCATCTCGTCTTCAAGGCTGATGGGGAGTGTTTCTTTGGCGAAGGATTCGACGGGTTGTTCCATTTTTTATCCGGACAGTTCCAGCAAGAGTCACAATTCGACCTGAATAGCGTCGTATTGACCAAACCTCAGATTCTATCACGCCAGCCTGCCCGAACCGGAATCTGGCTGCAGTGAATGCGGTTTTCTGCCGCCAATCTCGACGTCAAAAGACAAGCTCTCCGGCCGTGGCCGACATTCCGCAAGTAAAAACAACCCATTCAGTCAGCTTGGTGACCCGCCATGTCACTTCAGCGATCAGAAAAACGCCCCGAATATCGAAATTCAGGCCGATCCGAAGTAAGCTTGGCAGAAACCAACCCGATTCGTAACTATCGGCTTTCAATTTTTCGAAAAACCACTTGCCCAATGAAGACACCTATCGACCTGCTGATCGAAGCGCGCTGGATAATCCCCATTGAACCGGCCCATACCGTTCTCGAAAACCACTCGGTGGCCATCGACAAGGGACGAATTGTTGCAATTTTACAACACTCCGAAGCCACCCTTCGTTTCGCACCCAAAACACTAAAGCAGCTTCCGCATCACGTTCTGATTCCCGGGCTGGTCAACCTGCATACGCACTCGGCCATGTCACTTCTACGCGGGATTGCTGATGACCTGCCACTGATGGAATGGCTGCAAAACCATATCTGGCCAGCAGAAGCCAAGCACGCTTCGGAGCAGTTTGTTTACGACGGGACACTGCTCGCCTGTGCCGAAATGCTGCGTGGCGGGACGACCTGTTTCAACGACATGTACTTTTACCCCAAGGCCACCGCCAAGGCAGCACTGGCCTCGGGTATGCGGGCAGCCATCGGGCTGATTACCATTGATTTTCCCACGGCTTATGCCGTCGATTCTGACGACTATCTGGCCAAAGGACTGGCGGCTCGCGACGAACTTCGGGAAGAGCCTCTGCTGAGCTGGTGCCTGGCGCCGCACGCCCCATACACGGTCAGCGATCGCAACTTCACCAAGGTCCTGACCCTGGCCGAACAGTGCGACCTGCCCATCCACCTGCATCTCCATGAAACCAAACAGGAAATTGAAGACAGCGTACGTCTTTTCGGGATGCGCCCTGTGGAACGCCTGCACCGCCTCGGCCTGCTCAGCCCGGGGCTGATCGCTGCCCACGGCGTCCATCTCGACCCAGACGAAATCAAGCTTCTGGCCCAGCACAGCTGCTCGATCGCCCATTGCCCCAGCTCAAACCTCAAACTGGCCAGTGGCATTGCCCCGATCACCGAACTGACCCGGGAAGGGGTCAACATTGGCCTCGGAACCGACGGCGCGGCCAGCAACAACCGCCTCGACGTATTTCAGGAAATGCGCCTTGCCGCCTTGCTGGCCAAGGGAATCAGCGGCCAGGCCGACGCCGTCAGTGCGCACCAGGCCTTGCGTATGGCCACCCTCGGGGGCGCTCAAGCGTTGGGGCTTGACGCCGAAATAGGCTCCGTAACGGAAGGCAAATCGGCAGACCTGTGCGCCATCAACATCAATGACATCAGCTTGTCACCATGCTACGATCCGGCATCGCTTTTGGTTTATTCGGCGGGACGTGAATTTGTCAGCGATGTCTGGGTGGCAGGAAAAAACCACGTTATGGATGGCCAATTGACCGGTTGTCATGAAATTGAGTTGATAAATCTCGCTTCTTTATGGCAAAATCAAATCCGTCCGCGCAATGTATGACATGATTTTTTTTACGATGTTGAGGCGTTTCCGGCCTTGCGGACATAATCCGCAGGCTTTAACTTACGAGGGAAATTTAGATGAACAAGACTGTAAAACAAACAATGATGGCTGCTGTTGCCATTACTCTCGGCCTCTGTGCCTCGCTCGTCCAAGCACAAGCCAATAGCGTCTATGTTATTGATGGCCGTGGTGAAGTTGCCACGAACGCGACCGGCCTGTGCTGGCGCACCGGTTTCTGGACCCCGGCCGCTGCTGCCACCGACGCGAATGGTTGCAAATGCGACAAGGACCTGATCGCCAAGGAAATCTGCGAACCGGCTCCTGCTGCTGGTGCTGGCGCCAAGAAATCGGGCTTCGGTGAAAAGATCACGCTGGCCGCTGACGCGCTGTTTGACTTCAACAAGGCCACCCTGCGTGCCGAAGGCAAAGCCAAGCTTGACGACGTCATCGCCAAGTCGAACCAACTGGTTCTGGAAGTTGTGATTGCCGTCGGTCATGCTGACCGTATCGGTAGCCCGGCTTACAACCAGAAGCTGTCGGAAAAGCGCGCTGCAGCCGTCAAGGATTACCTGGTTGCCAAGGGTCTCCCGGCTAACCGTGTTTACACCGAAGGCAAGGGCAGCAAGCAGCCAGTAACCAAGGCCGACCAGTGCAAGGGTGCCAAGAGCGCCAAAGTCATCGCCTGTCTGCAACCTGATCGTCGCGTTGATATCGAAATCATCGGCACCAAGAAGTAATTCTTCTGTCGAATCGAAAAGCCCTGCCTCGGCAGGGCTTTTTTTATTTCCATAATTCCACCACCTTCCGCTATCCTATCTGCCATGCAAAACGCCGACCCCAACGAACTCGAGAAATTCAGCCAACTGGCCCATCGCTGGTGGGATCCAACCAGCGAATTCAAACCGCTGCACCAGATCAACCCGCTGCGTCTTGAATGGATTGATCGCGTCGCCAGAATCGAAGGAAAAAACGTCCTCGACATCGGCTGCGGTGGTGGCATTCTTTCGGAGAGTATGGCCCAGAAAGGCGCGCGGGTCACCGGCATTGACCTCTCGGACAAGGCTCTCGGCGTCGCCCGTCTGCATCTACTGGAAAGCGGAAACTGTGTCGACTACCAGAAAATTTCGGCTGAAGAATTCGCTGAAAGCGCAGCCAGCCAGTTCGACGTCGTCACCTGCATGGAAATGCTCGAACACGTCCCCAACCCTGCCAGTACCGTGGCCGCCTGCGCGGCGCTGGTCAAGCCGGGAGGACACGTCTTTTTTTCCACGCTCAACCGCAACGCCAAAGCCTATGTCCTGGCGGTAATCGGCGCCGAATACATCCTCAACATGCTGCCCAAGGGCACGCACGACTACGCCAAGTTCATCAAGCCAGCAGAGCTGTCACGCTGGTCAAAAAGTGTCGGCCTTGAACCCGACGAACTGATCGGGATGACCTACAACCCCTTCAACCAGAGCTACAACCTGGGGCGTAACACCGACGTCAACTACCTGCTGCATACGATCAAAACGGTTTAATCGCCCACTTTCTGGCCGGCAACCCGGTAACGGAACGTGCGCAGACAGATCAAGAGGCCGTTGACTGCCCCACCCACTCAGGTCGCTGCCCGAGAATATCAAACAATTCCACCATGGTTGATTTGACCTTCTGAACGGCATTGCTCTGCAATTGCGTATCGTGCCAACAGAGTGACAAATCACGTGCAAAAAGCCGGTGCTCGACCCGTGCCACCTTGACCTGGTGCGATTCGAGTTCAACATGCACGGCAGTCCATGGCAAGATAGTCACGCCCAGATTAGCCACCACCGCCGCGACCAGAAGCGCCGTTGAACTGGCCTCAAAGCGGATGTCGCTCGACAAACCGGCTTCGCGAAGCGCCCAGTCGATACGCTTGCGAATGACATTGGGCGGACTGGGAAGAACCAACGGCATGGCAGCCAGGTCGCCGAGTGAAACGGAATGCTCAGCAATCGGGTATTCGGCATTGGCAATCAGATACAAAACTTCATTTAATAGCCGTTGAGAAGCCACGCCGTGCATCTCGACGTGGTCGGCCACCACGGCCAGCTCAACACGGCGCCCACTGATCAACTGACGGATATCGGCACTCGGTGCATCGATCAACTCCAGGACGATACCCGGATAGCGCTCACCGACGGTTCGCGCCAGAGGGATAGCCAGAATGCGCGCCGTACTCGAAGGCATCCCTACCGACACCTTGCCCTGCGGAAACTCGGCATCCTGACGTAGCAGGTTCTCTGTGCCATCCGCCTGCCTGATCAAATCAAGCGCATGCCGGTATAGGGTTTGACCAGCGGCCGTCGGTTCAACGCCACTGACGCTGCGCTCCAGTAATTGCATTCCCAGTTCGCGCTCCAGGC
>JBAXHE010000089.1:0-12268 GCA_037139055.1 Betaproteobacteria bacterium
TTACCCACGGCAGTTCCGAGCAGCGCATGCGCTGGTTCAAGCGCGGCATGGATTCGGGCAACCTGCAGCAATGCGACACCTTCAAGACTTCCTCGTTATAAGCCCCGATGACCGACTTCTACCGAAACAAATTGGCCGCTGCCCTGTTCGCGTTCACTCTCGGCATGGCCCCTGCGGCCCATGCCGTGCCCAAGGCTTCCAGCGTTCCCGGCGGCATTGCCATCGTACCCCTGGGACCGTCCTCCGCAAGCGCCACTCCGCCTTCGGCCTGGCTCGGCGAGCAAGCCGTATGGGTCACTCGTGAAAACGGCCAGTGGCTCGCCGTTGTCGGTCTGGCGCTCGATTTTCCGGTGGGTACCCATGAGCTGCGCATCAATCAGGGCAGTGCGCAGAAAATTCAGCGCTTTGACGTTCATGCAAAAAAGTACCCCGAACAACACATCACGCTGAAGGACTCGAGCAAGGTCAATCTTTCGCCAGAAGACGAAGCGCGCGCTGTCGAGGAAATCGCCCGAATTCAGCGCCTGCGTCGACAATGGAGCGCCGCCGCCGATACGGATAGCCAGTTCATCCTGCCCGCCGACGGGCGCTTGGCCAGCCGCTTTGGCCTGCGCCGTTTTTTCAACGGCGAAGCCCGCTCACCACACTCCGGCCTTGATGTCGCCGTCGGACGCGGCACGCCGATCAAGGCGTCATCACATGGCAAGGTACTCGCCGTTGATGATTATTTCTTTAATGGCAAAACGGTTTTCGTCGATCACGGCAATGGACTGATCAGCATGTATTGCCACCTGGACCGGATCAGCGTGCAGGCCGGTCAAACGGTGGCTCAAGGCCAGCCGGTGGGCCTTTCCGGAATGACCGGGCGCGCCAGCGGCCCGCATCTACACTGGAGCGTGGCACTCAACGGGGTGATGGTCGATCCGGAGTTATTCCTGAAACTCAAAAAATAATTTCTGGCAGGACGCCTCTTTCCGACCCTGAGCCGCTAAATGACGAATGCAATCTAGGTGGCGGTTTTAAATCGATGAGCTGTCAATGAGGGAACCGAACACTCTTCATGAGGTTAGCCTTCTCTCCAGCGACTTGAGAAGTACTGAGTAAAGCACCTCGGGATTGAACGGCTTGGCAATAAAGTCGTTCATCCCCGCCTCTTGGCAGAGCGCCCGGTCTTCAACAAAGGCATTAGCGGTCATGGCCAGAATTAGGGTATTGCTCCGGTTCGGCATCGCGCGAATTTGCCGTGTCGCTTCCAACCCATCGAGAATCGGCATTTGCATGTCCATCAGGATGGCGGCGTAGTCGGTTTCACGAACCCGACGTAGGGCATCGAGCCCCTCTTCCGCCGTATCAACAAGCAATCCGACGTCTTCAAGCATGAACTTGGCTACTTCAAGGTTTAATGGTTCATCATCGACAATCAGAATTCGGCGACCCGCATGGCGTTGTCGGAGAGCCTGTTCGGCTTCTGAATATGTGGGAGCAACCGTCGCGTTTTGATCCTTGCTTTTGATCAGTCGGGCGGTAAACCAGAAGGTGCTACCGACCCCGAAAGTACTTTCAACGCCCGTCTCTCCTCCCATTAATTCGGCCAGCCGTTTAGTGATTGCCAGCCCCAGCCCGGTGCCGCCGTACTTGCGTGTGGTAGAGCTGTCAGCCTGAGAAAATGCGGCAAACAAGCGAGGTAAGGTCTCAGGAGCAATGCCAATCCCGGCATCCTGAACCTCGAAACGGAGCAGTACCGAGTCGGTGCTTTCCTGCTGCTTCAGGGTACGCAGGGTGATGTTTCCGTGCTCCGTAAATTTGATGGCATTGCCGACGTAGTTGAGCAAGGCCTGTTGCAACCGTGTTGCGTCGCCCTGCAACTCAGGCAAAGAGGCATCCGTTTCGACACGCAGCTGAAGCCCTTTAGCCTGAGCGCGGGCGCCCATGATCGATTTAACGTTAATCAGCAAGCTGTCTATGGCTACCGGCGCTTCTTCGAGCACGACTTTCCCGGCTTCGATCTTGGACAGGTCAAGAATGTCGTTGATGGTGTTGAGCAGATGATCCGCCGAGGCGTCGATCTTGGCGAGATGGTCGGCTTGTACGGGAGTAATGGAACCGCGTCTCAGGATATGGGTCATGCCGATGATGCCGTTCAGCGGCGTACGGATCTCATGGCTCATGTTGGCCAGGAAGGTGCTCTTGGCGAGGTTCGCGGCTTCGGCCGCCTGCTTGGCCTGAGCCAGGGATGAGTTCGTAATTTCAAGTTCAACCGTGCGCGAAGCAACAAGTTCTTCAAGATGATGACGGTGCTGTTCCAGTTCGGCTTCGGCGGCTTTGCGCTCGGTAATATCCAGGTTGACGCCGAGATATTTGACGATCCGCCCCTCTTCATCGCGCTGGGGCGTCGCCAGGGCATAGACCCAAGTGACTTTCTTGTCTGGAGTCTGGAATCTGTACTCCAACGCCCAGCCCCCCTCGGAGTCCACCATCTGCTTCCAGTTCCTTAAGACATAGTCCCGATCGTCCGGGTGTAGGCCCTGAATCCACCCTTGTCCGAGCGCGGCCGACAGGTCCATTCCTGCCATTTCGCACCAGCGTTGGTTGGCGTACTGGCAATCGCCTTTCGCGTCAGCCACGTAAATGCCTACCGGCGCTAGTGCGGCCAAGGTGCGGAACTGTTCTTCACTGTTGCGCAACGCCTCGTCCACCCGGTATTTCTCGGTGACATCGCTAAATACCAGCACCACGCCGACGATATTTCCAGCGGCATTACGGACTGGCGCGGCGCTGTCGGCAATCTGGTATTCCTGTCCGTCACGGGCCAGTAACACGGTGTGGTTGGCAAGACCGACCACCTGGCCATGGGCCATGACCAACTGTACCGGATCAGCCACCGTCTGGCGGGTATGCGCGTTAATGATGGGAAATACTTCGGCCAGCGGGTGACCCATGGCATCCGCCAGCGTCCACCCGGAGAGACGCTCAGCCGTTGGATTCATCTGCGTCACTTGCCCGTCCGAATTGGTAGCGATGACCGCATCGCCGATGGAGCGCAACGTGATGGCCAGGTTTTCTTCGCTTGCAGACAAAGCCGCCGTACGCTCTGAAACTTTTACTTCAAGCTGATAGGTCAACGTTTCAAGCTTCGCGGTCATGCCATTGAAGGAGCGGGCCAGATCGGACAACTCATCCGATCCGTCGGCCTGAACCCGAAAAGCCAAATTACCGTTGGCCACAGTTTCTACACCTGTGCGCAGCGGAAGCAGGCGCTTACGGATTAGCCTGCCGAGATATCCCGAGACCAGGATGATGACTGTCGCCAGCGTGAGCGCGAACAGGGCGATCGTGATGATTAGATGTCGGTAAGTTCGATCAATGCGTTCTGCGGCCAATTCTTGCAATGAGGTTACAGCTCTCCTCACTCCCGAGGCCTTCAGGAGCAACTGGCTGTAAAGCCTTTTGTCGAGTTCTTGATAAACCTTGGCGCTGACGCCGTCACTATTCATCATTGCGGTATTGGCTACCACGCGATAAAAAATCAGCGCGGTCTCTTCAACCGCATTGTTCAACTGCGCCAGCACTTGCCGATTATCTTCTCCTTGTAACTGAACTACGGCCTGATGCAACAGTTGATCAGCAATACGCTTGTTGTCGTCCCACAGATCCCTTATGCGGTCTTCGCGGTGTAGAAAATACTGATCCCGTAACGAAGCGCGTTCAAAGAAGTTATCGCTGATCGACTTGGCCAACACGTAGTCGCTTTTTGCGTCATTGAATTCAATCAAGGAACCGATGACAAACAATGTCATCACTGCGAGTACAGCGATCGAAGCGGTTGAAATACCCCTGAGTTGAGTGGCGATGCGCATGCTGGTCAGCTATCAGTTCATCATAATTGCTTTGGGTTTGACCGCCTTGAGACTGTCAAGATGAATGTGGCCTGTGTAGTCAGGCATTACCGTCTTGTCGGTGAGCTTGTTTTTCATCGCCCATCGTGTTTCATCTTCCAGCGTAATGATCAACGTCTGGTCAAGTACGACCTTGTAATTGAATGCGTTCCAGACATCACCAATGAGACCTTTGTCTATCTTCGTGATCGCGGACATGATGCTCTGTGCTTCGCCGGGGTTCTTGGCAACGAAATCTTCCGCTTTGATCAAGGCACGGAGAAAATGTTTGATGGTCTCCGGATTCTTGCGCACGAATTCTTGCTGTGCAACGATATTGAAGGTTTCGGTATAGACTTGCAGATCATAAAAGATCACCCCGTTTAACCCAAGTGTCAGCTTGATTTGTGTCAGTGGATAGTTCCATGTTGATACCGCATCGATCTTCTTGGTGATTAAGGCATCGAGCATTTCCTCCGGTTTTAGGGCGACGGGCTGGATATCCCGCCGCGCAAAGCCGTTGGCCGTCAGGAACGAATCGAGAAAAAAGTCGGAAGTTGTGCCTGGAGTAAAGCCAATGCGTTTCCCTTTTAGATCGCCAGGTAGAACAATACCGGCATCTTTCCGGGCAACAAGACCGTTGTTTTTGTTGCTTGACTCAATGTTGGCGATCACGAAAATCTTGTCGCCCTTGAGTACGCTGAACATGATCGGGGTTTCGGCGACGGTGGCAAAGTCGGCCTTGTTTTCAACAACGGCTTGTAAAGCGGCCTTGCCATAGGTGTGCATCAACGGTTGAACATCGAGCCCTTCCTCAAGAAAATAACCCTTGGCCATGGCGATATGAGGCAGCGTACTTTGAGGCTGATTTGTGAAGGCGAAGGTAACTTTCTGTCGCGTTCCGGCGTTGCTCTTTGTCGTGTTGTCGCGTGACGAATTATCGCAACTGATGAGAGCTGCGATGAACACCAACGGGAGAATTGATTTCCACATGATTCCTGTCCCATGCGTACTCTGGTTATATGGCTACGAGGAGGGGCGGGCGAAGTCGAGCCAACCGGACGACAGATACCATTATGTTCATAATATACCCATAACGTGTATATAGGCTTAACTTACTCAGCAACAAATATCCAAGGAGGAGTCATTCGGACGGTCTGCTCTGGATCAGTTAGTCACCGTGAATCAGGCAATAATTTTGCATCTACTATTGCCCGAGGAAACACGCTAAGAAAGTCCAGCGGTGGCTTGCTTTTTTTCCTTAGAACAAACCCCACATCCGGTCGGCTGTGCTTAGTCAGCCGTTCTCCTGATGCTTTGAGAAAGCCCGCCAGATCGCCAGGTCATAGACGATCTTCAGTACCCCGCAAGCGACCAAAGGTGCCGCCAGCCAGCCGGAGGCCAGCATCGCCGCCCCCAGCGTCGGGCTGATCGCCGCCGCCAGGCTGCGCGGCACCGCAGTGAAACTGGCCGCAGCGGCTCGCTCCCCAGGCGTCACGACACTCATGACAAAGGCACTACGGGTGGGAACGTCCATTTGCGAAAGCAATGCCCGGACGAACAACAGGACGATCGTCAGCTCGAGGCTGGGGGCAAAGGCCGCCAGGATCAGGCAGATATTGGCCGGGATATGGGTGAATACCATGGTATTGATCAGGCCGATGCGCGCCGCAACCCAGGGCGCGGCCAGTTGGGACAGGGCGGTCAGCAGCCCGGCCCAGAAGAAAAATGAACCTGCCGCCGCCAGCGAGAAATCGAAGCGCTGGAACAGCCAGAGAGCCATCAGCGAGTTGATGATCAGGCCACCGGCAAAGGCGTCGAGTGAAAACAGCGACGCCAGTTTGATGACAATGCTGCGTGAAGCGTCCAGAGGAGTTGGCGGCATCTGCACGGCATCGGTGCTCGCAGGGATTCGTCGATAGAGCAGCCAGACGGCACCGCCAACCACCCCGTAGAGCGCAAACATCAGGCGCAAGGCAGACAGTTGCGTCATTCCGGTCCACTCCGCCAGCCCGTCGGGAATTCCCGAGGCAAGAGCGCCGACGGCGGCGAATAACGAACCCAGCAGCGAGTAGCGAGCAAACAGGGCCGTGCGCGAATGGCCCTTGGCGGCTTCGGCCAGGCGGGCGTGTTCGAGGGGCAGAAATACGCTGACATCACCCGAACTGGGATTCAGCGTTCCGACAAATGCGATCAGCAGGAGTGGCCAGAATGACGACAACACCGAGAAGAACAGCCCGGTCGTCGCCATCAGCAAGGCGGCGCCCAGCAGCAGGTGTCGATGCTGAGCACGGTAGCCCCACGCCCCGACGGCCAGCGTCGCCAGGGCAGAGCCGAGCAAGGTGGCGGTACTCAGGATGCCGACGTCGAGCGTACTCAACCCCAGGGCCAGCAGGTAGGCCGGGAGCAAGACCGCGATGAAGCCATCGGCAAAGGCCCGCAGCGCACGCGCCACCAGCAATGGCAGCGCAGACGGTTCGACATCGTCAGGTAATAGCCAGCGACGAATCATTTCAGCCCCAGGATGCGAGAGTTATCCGGCACGGTCTATCCTGCTCACTCGTTCAGAAACTCTCATCCTCACGCAGAAAGCGCCACTGCCCGAGCGGCAGATCCGCCAGCTTGACCTTGCCGATACGCACGCGTTTGAGTCCGACGACATGCAAGCCGACGAGTTCGCACATTCGCCGGATCTGGCGCTTGCGCCCTTCATTGAGGACAAAGCGCAGCTGATCTTCGTTGAGCCACTCGACCTTGGCCGGTTTCAGCTTTTTATCGTCAAGCGTGAGGCCGTGGTTTAACAGCGCCAGGCCGCGGGCATCGAGCTGGCCTTCAACGCGCACCAAATACTCCTTGTCGACGGTCGAATGCTCGCCGATCAGCTGCCGCGCGACCCGTCCATCCTGGGTCAACACGAGCAAGCCGGTCGAGTCGATATCCAGACGCCCGGCAGGTGCCAGTCCCTTGAGGTGCGAGGCGTGAAAAGCCGGGGTTCCGGGGGTTAAAAACTGATTCTCAGGCAAAACCAATGTCACCGCCGGGGTGAAGCCTGGTTCTGGCTGACCGGAGACATAGCCGACCGGTTTGTGCAACAGGATGGTCATTTGCTGATTCAGAGCGGCAAGAGCCCCCTTATCCAGCTTGATCGTCACTGCAGGATCGGCACGCGTCCCTAACTCCGTGACGCGCTCACCATCGACAAAAACCCAGCCCCGCTCGATGTAGGTATCGGCCTCACGCCGCGAACACAGCCCGCGTTCAGCCATCAACTTGGAGATACGCACACCGGTTTGCGGCGCATTGTTTTGTGCCGGCGCTTTGTCCGTTCGTGGCGCTGCCGCCGCTCTGGGCACGACCGGCGCACGCGAGGGAGTGCCGCGGGCTTTTTCCTGCCGCGCGCGAACTTCCAGAGCCAGACTCGGTGCTTCTTTCTGGACGATGTTTCTCGGCTTTGGCGCTCCGCCGCGTAACGGCTTGCGCCCCGTTGCCGGGGCGGCCTCGGTAGGCTTCGCCCTGGGCGGAAGACCCAACGTCTTGCGCGTTGGCTCAGCCATCAATAACGATATCGAGCAACTCGACCTCAAATACCAGCGTCGCATTGGGCGGAATCACCCCGCCGGCACCGCGTGCGCCGTAACCCAGCTGTGGCGGGATGGTCAGCTTGCGCACGCCGCCGATCTTCATACCCTGAACGCCCTCGTCCCAACCGGCGATGACCATACGCTCACCGAGGGAAAACTCGAAAGGCTCGTCACGATCCTTGCTCGAGTCAAACTTTGTGCCGTTGGTCAGCCAACCGGTGTAGTGGACGCTGACGAACTGCCCGGCGGTGGCCGTATCACCGGACCCCACTTTGATTTCCTCAATCTGCAAACCGGAGTCGGTAGTCATTTTGGACATGCTTTATTTCCTCATGAATATGAAATAGGGAGTGTAGACCAGCCCGAAGATTGCAGCCAGTTTACTGCGGACGATATGAAAGAAAATTATGCGTCAACCATGGCCTTGCTTTCAGCTAAACTTCAATGGTTGAATCGCAAGGACAAAGCGCCATGGATATACGCGCCATCATCACCCCCGTAATCGCTGACAAAAGAGCCTGGGAAGAGTTTATTGAAGCCCTGACCGATATCGTCCCTAATATCGAACGCGACATCTCGCGTTTGAAAAGCAGCCCGGGGGACCGCGAAGTCATCAGCAGTCTGTTTCGCTCGATTCACAACGTCAAAGGTGACGCGGCGCTGTGCAAGGTGGAACTGGCCGTGGCCATCGTGCATCCGATAGAGACTGTGCTGGCGCGTTTTCGCAATGACGAAATACTCTTCGGCGATATTCTCGTGGAAGCCGTACTGCTGGCTTTTGACCGCCTTGAACTGGCGGTTGAAGGCCTTTTCACTGGCAAGTCGATCGACAATCTGCAGCTGCTTCAGCTGATTACAGGACTGGAAAAACTCGCCGCCGCCGCTCCTGAAGAGATGGAGGACCGGGCTTACGAGTTGATTGAATCGGTCACCGGTTTTCGTCCTGCCAGTGAAGCTTCGCAGAAGATTAGTGGCCGGGCCTCGTCCGTTTCCAGCAAATCGACGACCCAGGTCGCCGAAGATCTGCGCTTTTTCCGTACCCTGGCCGATCAGTTGGAATCCCGTTCTTTGCTGTTCAAAGGCCGCACGATGCGCCTTCTGCGCCTGGCCATGGAAACCAATCTGGTCATGGGCTCACTGATTGATCCTCAGCAACTCGAAGCCGCGGTGTACATGCACGATATCGGCATGATGTTCTTACCTGAATCCGTGTGGCTGAAGGTTGAGCGCATCACCGACAGTGAAAAAAACATTTTGCGCGCTCACCCCGACTATGCCTCCGGGATTCTCGCGCGGATGAATGGCTGGGAAGAAGCTGCGCAAATGGTCGCCCAGCATCATGAGATGCCCAACGGCGAGGGTTACCCGAAGGGCCTTGACGCGCAGCAGATTGTCGATGGTGCCAAAATTCTGGCGATTGTCGATGCTTTCGAGGCTGTCATGCTCAAGCATATCAATCGCGGCAAGACCCGCTCCGTATTGCGCGCCATTGCCGAAATAAACGCCTGTGACAATCAGTTTGCGCCCGAATGGATCGAGCCGTTCAATCAGGTCATTCGTAGAACACTCGAGGCTTGATGACGCAGCCCGCAATAAGTACAAACGCTGATTTGGAGCGCCGCTTTGCCGGCGTTCGCCGACTTTACGGAGAGCAGGCGCTGCAGCGCTTCCAGGCTGCACACGTGTGCGTTATCGGCATCGGTGGCGTGGGGTCCTGGGCTGCCGAAGCTCTGGCACGTAGCGCTGTAGGCCACATCACGTTGATTGATCTCGACATGGTCGCCGAATCCAACGTCAACCGCCAGATTCATGCGCTCGGTGAAGCCTTCGGCAAAGCCAAGACGACGGCCATGGCCGAACGCATTCTGGCGATCAATCCTGGTTGTCAGGTCACTGAAGTCGAGGACTTTGTTGCCCCTGACAACCTTGAAGCGATGCTCGACCGGGGGTTTGATTATGTGCTTGACGCCATCGACCAGGTGCGCACCAAGGCAGCGATGATCGCCTGGTGCATGGCACATCACATCCCACTGATTACCGCTGGAGGGGCCGGAGGCCAGCTCGACCCGACGCGCATCGAAATTGCCGACCTGTCGCGCACGGTGCAGGATCCGCTGCTCTCCAAGGTCCGCTCGCTGTTGCGCAAGGAATACGGTTTTTCGCGTGATCCAAAGAAAAAATTCGATGTTCCGGCAGTATTCTCCAGCGAACCCGTGCGCCGTCCGGAAAATGGAGATGCATGTGAAGCGCCGACTTCGCTGACTGGACTCAATTGCGCCGGCTATGGCTCAGCGGTCTGCGTCACGGCGCCTTTCGGTTTTATTGCCGCCAGCGAAGTGCTTCGCTATCTGGGAAACGCTAGAGATTAACTTTCCGAATCGACCCAGATCGCAATCCCTTGGGCGTTAAGCTCGAAGTCGTTTTCAAACAGGGCACGCAGTTCGGTCTCGGGCAAGCGGCAACCGAAACGCTCCACTTCATCAAGTAACAAGCATTCCAGATCACCGCGAATCAGCGCATGGCGCGCTTCGCCGGCATGCCTATGCCTGCGGGCAATGGCGACAAAAGCATCGACCATGCGGTGCAGGTCAGCGGCTTTTTGTGGGATATCCCTGACCTGACTGAAATGGGTCAGGTAGATGGCCTGCGGCTTATAGCTAGCGAGCAGATCGATGGTGGCATGCAACGCTACGGGATCAAACTGCACCGGAGTGGTCGTCGGAAAAATAAACTCCCGACCGTCCGTATCCAGTTCGCGATAGGAAAGGCCAAAATCGTCGCCGGAAAAAATGTGTCCGGTTTTGCTGTCCACAATAGCAATGTGGTGCTTGGCGTGCCCCGGAGTATCGAGAAAAAGAAATTCGCGTCCTGCCAGCTTTACGCTGCTTTCATGCGTCGCCTCGATGATCCTTGTGGCTTCAATGGGCAGCACATCGCCGTAGAGGCGCTGCGTGGCTTCTGCACCATAGACACCGATGGTTCCCTCCATCAGTTTGGAGGGATCAACCATGTGACGGACCCCGCGTGGATGCACCACCAGGCGCGCATTGGCGAAGGTTTTCATCATCAGCCCGGCGCCACCCGCGTGATCCAGGTGGATATGCGAAAGCATCACGTAGTCAACGTTTTCAGGAGGAATACCGAGCTCTTCAAGAGCCGACAGTACGTTCGGCAGGGAGCTATTGCAGCCGGTATCTACGAACGCCGCCCGGCCCTGCTCTACGATCAAATGGATGGCCGCCAGCTGCGAACGGACATAATCTGCGTCTATGGCGTAGATACCTTCGCCGTAGCTAATCAGTTGACTCATGGTGTCGAAGAATCCTGAACAAAAGGTGGCAATTATGCCCGGTCTGAATCGCTATTCCTACCGATCAGATGGCTAAAAGATTTGCGCAGCTTGGCGACCTTCGGGGCAACGACAATCTGGCAATAGCCTTGACCCGGGTTACGACTGAAATAATGCTGGTGATATTCCTCGGCAGGAAAAAAGGCGGGGACGGGAAGGATCTCGGTGACCACAGGGTCATCCCATAACCCTTCGGCGGCCAAGTCTTTTATGACGGCGGCCGCCGTTGCCCGCTGTTGTTCAGAATGATAAAAAATTGCGGAGCGGTACTGGGTTCCGAAATCATTCCCTTGCCGATTCAGCGTCGTTGGGTCATGGATGGCAAAGAAAATATTCAGCAGGGTGTCATAACTGATCAGCGCGGGGTCAAAGCTCACCTGAACGACTTCGGCATGTCCGGTTGCACCCTCGCAGACAGCGCGATAGGTAGGGTGCTCGCTCTGCCCACCGCAGTAGCCTGAAATCACTGAATGAACGCCACGGAGCTGTTCAAATACGGCTTCCAGGCACCAGAAACAACCTCCTCCCAGTGTCGCAACTTCAGCTTTACTGTCCATGACATTCCCCGCCTCAAATGAGCAATGTCACTCAGACCGACTAATCGGGGAAAAGCTCCCGATACAGCGCGTGGCTGGCAAAGGCGAGTACTGGGAACGTGATCAGGAATAAGGGAAAGATAACAATGCTCACAATGATGCCGGTCGATAGAATCAGCGCCCACTGCAGACTTGGAATAATATTGGCGAAAACGGCCCTGACACTTAATTTCACGGCATTGACCAAGCCGGCTCGGCGGTAGTACATCAACGGTACTGAAAAGGCAGAAACGGTGAAAATCAGAAATGCCAGAAAGCAGCCGAGCAACGACGTCCACAACAGAAAGGAAAGAATACTCGTTGTCGGAGAAACGAGTTCAAGCAGCGTTACGGGGGACCGCCCAACCATGACTCCATATAGGTTGGCGATGTTGATCACCCACAGCATGAACAGCAGCGCACAGACCGAGGCAACAAGCATCATTCCTGAAGACGTTCGCTTATACCCGTTGATCACATCGGCAAAGCTACATTCTTCTTTGCGCAGAAGCCGATCGGCCAGGCTAAAGAAACCGGAAAGCAATACCGGACCGATGAACATGAAGCCGGCGGCGAGCGGGAAGATCATCGGCGCCCGGCTGGCTTGAACGATGCCCACCAGAATGACCAGTCCAATAAGCGAAAACACCATTGCATAGCTCACGCTCAGAGGGCGGGACCGAGAAAACATATCCCAACCACTTCGAATGGCTCTTTTGAGAGAGTGAGCGTTCAGCCTTACATATACGGGAATGGGTTCGTCAGCCATGGTTACTCCAAAACAATGGCTTCATTTTGACAGAATTATTCACGACAAGCGTAATCTTGTTGTGCAAAGCACAAAGCCCTCTAGTCTTGGCGACTAGAGGGCTTTGAATGGGGGAGCCT
>JBAXHE010000090.1:0-12129 GCA_037139055.1 Betaproteobacteria bacterium
CACCTCCTTCATCATTGTCTCCTATTGATGTGTCCGTCAAAACCGGGTTAACTCAGTCTGTCCCCTATTAATTGAGCTTAGCTCAACGAAAATTACCTCCTGGTTTGGCTGCCGGTGGTCGCCGTTGCCGGAGCCTGGAGCAGAACGACGCAAGCGTCGAAGTTGAATTTTTTTGCGTAATCAAGGGCTGTCTTGCCATGGACATCGGTGACGGTGGTATCTGCCCGGTATTTGAGGAGTTCTTTCAGAATTTCATCATAACCATAATATCCTGCAAGGATCACCGCAGTTGTACCGGGATAGAAGTCTCCGTATGCCCGTACCGTTCTGAAATTGGGGTCCGCGCCGTTCTCGAGTAGCCATTTCACAACGCGAGGTTGATTGTAATAGACAGCCCAGGTCAGCGCGGTCCAGCCCCATTTGTCTACATCATTCACATTCCCACCCGCTTTGACGTGCTGCTGAACGAGAGCCAGATCTCCTTCAAGGGCAGCTGTGGAAAGTATGGTGTCCGCGTGAACAGGCAAGGTGCCTAGCATCGCAGCGGTAAGAGATATTGCAAGAAGATGTCTCATGCGTTCCTCCCAATAAGGGTTGTAAGAAATGGCGGTCTTCGGAGTGATCAATTTGTTTTACATCGGCGGACTTTATCTCGAATCTGGATTCCGGACTTCATCATAATGCGTCAGGATTGATTGATCGCGCGAGCAAAAAGGAGGTGCTGACCACGTTTATTTCCACCACCCTCGGTTACACGCTTCTGATCCATTCACCTTCCTCATTATGCCGGATGATTGTACACACCACACCACCCCTCGTCCACCTCACCCGCCCCCCGGATAAGAAAAAGGCCCGCAGATTGCGAGCCTTTTGCCAGACAACAGAAAAAATCAGACTGCCGCTTCGCCGGTCTCGCCGGTACGGATACGCACCACCTGTTCGACGGCAGTGACGAAAATCTTGCCGTCTCCGATCTTGCCGGTCCGCGCCGCTTTGACGATGGCATCAATCGCAGCTTCAACCTCATGATCAGCAACCACAATTTCGATTTTTACTTTGGGCAGAAAATCGACGACATACTCAGCGCCGCGATACAGCTCGGTGTGCCCCTTCTGGCGGCCGAAACCCTTGACCTCGGTGACTGTCAGACCCGAGACACCGACTTCCGACAAGGCTTCACGAACTTCATCCAGCTTGAATGGTTTGATTACAGCTTCAATTTTTTTCATTGCAGTCGCTCCAGAATAACGTGCTAAAACGTGACAAATCGTACCAGAAAATCAGAGGTCAATACGGGTCTTGATAACGATTGGTAATCGGGTAACGCCAGTCCTTGCCAAACCCGCGCTGGGTCACGCGGATACCGACCGGCGACTGCCGGCGCTTGTATTCGCTGATCCGAAGCAGGCGGACGACGCGGCGCACGTCGGCCTCGGCGTACCCTTTGGCAATGATCTCGCGCGGACTGAGGTCGTTCTCCATATAGGCTTCGACGATGGCATCGAGGACCTCGTAGGGCGGCAGGCTGTCCTGGTCGGTCTGGTCCGGCTTCAACTCGGCCGATGGCGGACGCGTGATGATGCGTTCGGGAATCGCGTAGGAGACGGTATTTCGCCACGTCGACAGGCGATAGACCAGCGTTTTGGCGATATCCTTGATCACCGCAAATCCGCCGGCCATGTCGCCATAAAGTGTGCAGTAACCCACAGCCATCTCGGACTTGTTGCCGGTGGTCAGCACCAGAGAACCACTCTTGTTCGACAGCGCCATCAGCAGCATGCCACGGATACGCGCCTGCAGGTTCTCTTCGGTGGTATCGGCGGGCAGGCCGGCAAACTCCTTCTCCAACATCGCGGCAAAGGTCTGCATCGCCGGTTCGATCGGAATCTCGTCGTAACGTACGCCGAGCAGGCGGATCATTTCGCGTGAATCAGCCAGACTGATCTCGGCGGTATAAGGCGAAGGCATCATCACTGCGCGCACCTTGTCGGCACCGAGCGCATCGACGGCGATGCACAGCGTCAGCGCCGAATCAATGCCACCGGAAAGCCCGATGATCGCCCCGGGAAAACCGTTTTTGCCGAGGTAATCGCGCACGCCGAGCACCAGCGCCTGGTAGACCTCGGCTTCAATACACTGGTCGGCTACGATGCTCCCCGGCTGCGGCTCACCATCGGCGAAATCGACGATTCCCAGCGCTTCTTCAAACGCCGGCAACAGGCAGCGGATTTCGCCGTGCGAATTCAGGGCAAACGAGCCACCGTCGAAAACCAGTTCATCCTGTCCGCCAACCAGATTGGCATAGACCACCGGCAAGCCGGTCGCGGCGATGCGTTCGCGCAAGACCTTGGCGCGCAGTTCATGTTTGCCGATGTGATAGGGCGAGGCATTGAGCACCAGCAGCACTTCGGCACCGGAGTCACGAGCACGATTAGCTGATCCGGCCTCCCATACATCGGCACAGATATTGATTCCGCAGCGAACGCCCTTGACCGTCACCACGCAAGGCGTATCACCGGAGTCGAAATAGCGCTCCTCGTCGAACACCTCGTAATTGGGCAGGCGCTGCTTGCAGTAGGTGGCGATCCGGACACCGTCGCTGATCAAGGTCGCGGCGTTGAAACAACTTCCTTCTCGCGCCATCGGATGACCGACGAGAACCGAAATTCCGCTGATGCCGGCGGCCAGGGCGTCGAGTTCATGCTCACAGGCGGCATAAAAATCCTCACGCAGCAGCAGATCTTCCGGCGGGTAACCGCACAGCGCCAGTTCAGGGGTGAGCAGAAGATCTGCGCCTTGCGCCTTGGCGCGCTGGGCACAGTCGAGAATACGCGACGCATTACCGGCGAGGTCACCGACCGTGGCATTTATTTGGGCAATAGCGATCTTTAAAGACATAGGCGTAACTATAAACGATCACTGGCAAATACGCTCATCAGGCAATGCAAAGTAGGCATTCTGGCCCATGACAAAACCTTGATTTGTGAAATTGCTCAGGGCAATCGATCACGTCTTTTAAGCATCCAATCTATTTCTAGATCCTCAACAGCTATTAAAACCCCAGAAATAATTGTTCACTTGATAATTGTTATCATTTACAATTGAAAACAATTCTCAACAACAACCTCTCTGAACTGAAAATTTTCAATCGCGTTAGAGGTCGGTTCTAGCCGGAGTAACACGCTCTATGCAGCAAAAAAAACAGAAACTCATCGCAGCAATGATCTTCATCAGCGTTCTGGCTATCGGTTTCGGCATCACACAAAGAACGGCCGATGCGCAAAGCAAAGCGCAGACACCGGTGCCTCAGTTCATCCGCAAGGGAGAACAGATCCAGGTACCGGAAGGTTCAAGCATGCGTTCACAAATCCTCGTCAAAGCGATTGAAGCGCAACAATTGCCGCACATTCTGGCCGTCCCGGCGAGCGTCGAAGCCGATCCGGCACGAACCGTAAATGTCCTGCCCCCGGTTACCGGGAGAGTGGTCGAACTTAAGATCAATCTGGGCGACTATGTCAAAAAAGGGCAAGCGTTGGTCGTTCTGGCTTCAGCCGATTTTGCTCAGGCCAACACGGATCTGAACAAATCACGCGATGCCTTGCAACTCAGCAAACGGGCTGTGGAACGCGCACGTGGCGTATTCGAAACCGGCGGCAGTCCGCTGAAGGATGTCGAACAAGCACAAAGCAATAACATTCAGGCCCGCGAAGAACTTCAGCGCGCCGAAGCCAGAGTGAAAGCCATCGCTGGCGCGGCAAACAGCAACAACAAAACCCATCATTTAACACTGACAGCCCCGGCATCCGGCTTCATCACGACACTGTCGACGGCTCAGGGCTCCTTCGCCAACGACCCCAACGCTTCACTCATGACCATTTCCAACCTTGAGCGCGTATGGATCACGGCATCGGTACCGGAAACCGCGGCGGGATTTGTGAATAACGGGCAAAACGTCGATGTCACGCTATCCGCCTACCTCGGAGAAACCTTCTCCGGCACGGTCAGCTTTGTCAGCGCAGTGCTCGACCCCGAAACACGAACCAACAAGGTACGAATTTCCTTTGACAATCCTCAGGGCCGATTCAAACCCAACATGTTTGCCAAGGTTTTCTTCAGTATTCCGCAAACCCGGCAAATCATCGTCGAGAATTCTGCGCTGCTGATGAATAACGACAGCGTCACCGTGTTTGTCGAATCTGAACCATGGACCTTTACGCGTCGATCCATTGAGCTGGGGAATGAAGAAGGCAAGGAGGTACGCGTCAGGAAAGGGTTAAATCCAGGCGAGCGCATCATCGTCAAGGGTGGAGTACTGCTCAATGATTGATCGTCTGATTGGATTTTTCCTGCGCAAACGCCATGTCGTGATTTTGGTGACTCTCCTCGTTACTCTTTATGGATACTTTTCCTGGACGCAGATCGCCGTCGAGGCTTACCCCGACATCAGCGACGTCTTTGAACGTGTAACGACGCAGGTTCCCGGGCTGGCGGCGGAGGAAATCGAGCAGCAGGTCACCACCCCCCTTGAGCGCGCCCTCGCGGGAACGCCAGGTCTTGTCAGCATGCGGTCGAGCAGCACCTTCGGCCTCTCCAACATCTGGCTGACCTTCCGCGACGGCACCGAAGACTACTGGATACGCCAACGCATCATGGAACGCGTCGGCGGCGTCAAACTGCTCGCCGGAGCTGAACCAGCGCTCGGATCGGTCACCAGTCCTTCCGGAGAAATCTATCGCTACGTTCTGGAATCCACTACAAAAAACCTGATGGAACTTTCGGAAATACAGCGCTGGAAGATCATTCCCACCCTGCAGCAGGTTCAGGGCGTTGCCGAAGTAGATAATTTTGGAGGTTTTACCAAGGAATACGCACTCCAGCTTGACCCGAGCCAGTTGCAGCGTTTTGGGCTTAGCGTGAATGATGTCTCTAGCGCAATCAGCAACAATAGCGCCAACGCCGGCGGCAGCCGGGTTTCAATCGGCGAACAGGGTTATGTCATCCGCGGCATGGGCATGGTGCGCTCGCTGACCGATCTCGGAAACATCGTCGTCAAACAGAACAATGGAATACCCGTATTTGTACGCGACCTGGGCAAACTCCAGTACGGACATCAGGAACGTCAAGGCATTCTGGGCAAGGACAACAATCCAGACACCGTCGAGGGTATCGTTCTCCTGCTCAAGTACGAGAACCCCTCGCAGGTACTCAAGGGAGTTCATGCAAAAGTCATTGAACTGAACGAACAGTTGGCTGCACAGAATGTCCGCATCGTTCCCTATATCGACCGCGACGACCTGGTTCAGGCCACGGTGCATCAGGTTTCGCGCACCGTACTCGAAGGCGTCGGGCTGGTCTGCATCGTCCTGATCTTGTTCCTCGGCAGTCCACGCAGTGCGCTGATTGCCGCCGCGACCATTCCAGTCGCCCTGAGCGCAGTATTCATCATCATGAATCAGCTCAAAATGCCGGCCAACCTCTTCTCTCTGGGTGCGATCGACTTCGGCATCATCGTCGATAGCGCGATCGTCGTTACCGAAGCGATTCTCCGACGCCGCGAAGCGAAACCGACCGAGGAACTGACCACCGGCGAAGTGCGACTCGCAACGCATCAGGTGGCACGCCCGATGATTTTTGCCACGCTGATCATCATCACCGCCTATTTGCCGTTGTTTGCCTTTGAGCGCGCCGAAGCCAAACTGGTTTCGCCGATGGCGTACACCGTCGGATATGCCCTCCTCGGTGCCTTACTGTGCACCCTGACCCTGATTCCCGGCCTGGCCTACATGGCCTTTCGCAAACCCCGACGCGTCGTGCATAACCGGCCGCTGGAATGGCTGCAGGCGCATTACCGAAAGGCTTTAACAAGGATTCTCGGCTGCCCACGTATTGCCTACGCCATCAGCGTCGTCGGCCTCATCGCAGTGATCGGGCTGGGCATGACTACCGGCCGGGAATTCTTGCCTGAACTCGATGAAGGCGCGCTCTGGCTACAAGTACAACTCCCCACCGGCATCTCGTTCGACAAGGCGAGCGAAATGGCGTCCACCTTGCGCCGCACCCTGCGCGAGTTCCCGGAAATCTCCTACGCCGTCACGCAACTGGGGCGCAGCGACGATGGAACTGACGCCTGGACACCCTCGCACATCGAAGCACCGGTCGGTCTGACGCCCTACCACACGTGGCCCAAAGGGGAAACCAAGGCAGACTTCCTGCGCCGACTCAATGAGCGACTGCAGCAACTGCCCGGCTATGCCATCAGTATCAGCCAACCCATCTCGGACATGGTGGACGACGCCGTCGGAGGCGCGCACAGCCCACTGGTGCTGCGGGTCTACGGAGACAACTTTAGCGAACTGCACACTCTGGCCGAACAACTGGTTGATACCCTGCAGGGGGTCAAAGGAACCTTTGAAGTCGGGATCTTTCAGGAACCGCCGATTCCGCAGATCGTGATCGACATCGACCGGGCAGCCATTGCCCGCTATGGCATCAATGTCGCTGACGTTACCAACCTCATACAAACGGCCATCGGGGGCAGCCCGGTCAATCAGGTTTTCGTCGAGGACCGGATCTACAACATCACCACACGCTTTCCTCCCGAGGCACGCAACAGCCCCGAGACGCTTGGAAATATGTTCGTCACGACGGCCAACGGCACGCAGATTCGCCTGGCTGACGTCGCCAGCATCAAGCGCAAAACTGGCGAGAGCACCATTTCGCACGAGATGGGGCATCGCCAGCTGACCATCCGCATCACCTTCCGCGATGTAGCGATGTCCGATTATCTCAGCGAAGCGCAAGCCAAAGTCGCTGAAAAAGTAAATTTCGACACAGTAAAATATCGGCTGGAATGGGCTGGTCAGTTCGAGAACCTGAAGCGCGCCCAAGGCCGATTGGCACTGATTCTGGCGCTGGCACTTTCAGTGATGCTGGTCTTTCTCTATGCTGAATTCGGCAAGCTCAGACAAGCCTTTCTGGTCCTCGGCGTGCTGCCATTGGCCATGCTGGGCGGTCTGATCGCCCTTCAGCTCACGGGAGAAACCTTCAACGTCGCCACGACCGTCGGATTTATTGCGCTATTCGGCGTTGCCGTCCAGAACGGAATCATCCTGGTTGCCAACTTCAATCGCGTGCGACATCAGGGCACCGATCTGCTTGAGGCCGTTCTGGCCGGGGCTACAGAACGTTTCCGGCCAGTGCTGATGACCGCCAGCGTAGCCACCGTCGGCATGTTGCCAGCGGCCCTGGCCACCGGCGTCGGCACTGATGTGCAGAGAGGACTGGCAACCGTTGTGGTCGGCGGACTGATCGTCGCCACATTACTCACGTTGTTCATCCTGCCGGTGTTCTATTTTGTCATTGAACGACGCTTCGGGCGCCAGCAAAGTCCCTCGATTTCAAACACTCCAACGACAGACTGAGGCCATCGTGAAGACTCTCTTTCCTGAAGCCATGACTTCACGCCCAATGACTGTGGCGCTCTGTTCGGCACTGCTATTATCGCTCGCCGGTTGCGCCGCCGGGCCGGATTTCAAGCGCCCGGCGGCACCGGCCATCGATCGTTATTTGCCCGAGTCGGCAACAGCGGAACAAGCGGAGGTTCCTTCCATCCTCAACGCCCAACAACTGGTCAATGACATGGACATTCCAGGGCAATGGTGGACGCTGTTTCATTCGGCCCCTTTGAATGAATTGATTGACCAGGCCATCAAGGCCAATCCGGATCTTGAGGCCGCACAAGCCGCCCTACGCAACGCCAATGAAATTGCACTGGCCGGACGTGGCGCATTCTTTCCCACCGTCGATGCCGGGATTCAGCCGACACGGCAAAAAACCGTTGGCAGTGCCGATGGCCCGACGATTTACAACTTGCATACAGCCCAGCTTAGCGTCGGCTACTCTCCTTCGCTATTCGGCGGGGTGAAGCGCAGTGTCGAGTCCCTGCAGGCCCAAGCCGACTCCCTGCGCTTCCAGCAGGAAGCCACCTATCTGAGTCTGACCACCAATGTCGCTAACGCTGCCGTGCAGGAAGCCTCGCTGCGTGGCCAGATCGAAGCGACCCGTGAATCCATTGCGATCAATCAGAAACTGCTGGAGATGTTGCGCCGCCAGCATGTGCTCGGACATAGTGCCGTCGCTGACATTGCCCTTCAGGAAACCGCCCTGGCAGTGGCCCAGGCCGCCCTGCCGCCAATGGAAAAACAGTTGGCGCAACAACGCCACTTGCTGTTGGTTCTAAGCGGCCGTTTTCCAGGAGAGGAACTGACCTCCCGTTTCGATCTTTCATCACTACAATTACCGCAGACGCTGCCGCTCAGCCTGCCCTCAAAGCTCGTTGATCAACGTCCGGACGTACGTGCTGCCGCAGAGAACCTGCGCTCAGCCAATGCGCTGGTCGGTGTCGCCATCGCCAACCGCTTGCCAAACATTGTTCTGAGCGCATCGATTGGAAAAACCGCCGCAGAAATGAGCCAGCTCTTCTCAGCCGGAACCGGCATTTGGATGCTGGCGGGAAGTCTGGCCCAACCCGTTTTCAGGGGCGGTTCCTTGATGCATCAGCAGCGCGCCGCAGAAGCCGCCTTTGATCAGGCTGCTGCACTTTACCGCAGCACCGTGCTCTCTGCATTCCGCGAAGTCGCCGACACGCTACAGGCGATCGACAAGGACACCCAGGCCTTTGTGGCCACACAAACCGCCGAGGCGGCCGCAGCAAAAAGCCTGAACATTGCGACCCGTCAGTACGAGTTGGGCGATCTCAGCGTCACTGCGATATTGCTGGCCCAGCAAGCTTATCTCCAGACCAGGCTGAGTCGGGTACAGGCACAAGCCAACCGCTATGCGGACACCATTGCGCTATTTCAGGCGCTTGGTGGCGGATGGTGGAATCGCCAGGAGGTCATGGCAGACAGCAGCAGACCTTGAACGCAAAGCCCTCGCTATAGGATCATCCTCACCCCTCACAATTGACATTAATTCTCATATACAATGATAACCACTCTCAGCATTGAGCCACTATCGTGCTACCCAAGTGGACAGCCCCGGAATAACACCGAGCCAGGCAAAATCATGTCAAACAAAATCATTCAGAGTACAGAAGCCACCCTTGATCACGCCGCGATTGGTCACCCACTGATCGTGCATCAGGTTCAGGCACCGCTGGCGGCACCTGAATGGGCGCGCTGGCTAGAGGAAATCGGCTTTCTCATCGGCGAAAAGGTAATGCTGATGGCACGTTCACTTCCCGGCGGTGATCCGCTGGTGGTTCGGGTCGGTCAATCAACATTTGCCTTGCGCAAGGCCGAAGCAGCCTGCGTGCAAGTGGCCGCTGAAGCTCACGTACGCCCAGAGGTCGCCGCATCGTGACTCAAGCGGTCATTCACCTGCACCCCAGCGGTCCACTGTTGGCACTGGTGGGTAACCCGAATTGCGGAAAGACCGCTCTCTTCAACCTGCTTACCGGCAGTCGGCAGAAAGTCGCCAATTACGCCGGTGTCACCGTCGAACGCAAGGAAGGGAGACTGACCACTCCGGCTGGAAAAACCCTGCGCGTACTCGACCTGCCGGGGGCGTACAGCCTCTATCCTCGCTCTCCGGATGAACGCGTGACCTGTGATGTGCTCTTTGGTCGCGCCGTCGGAGAGAAACGACCCGATCTGGTCGTTTGCGTCGTTGACGCCACCAACCTGCGGCGCAACCTGCGTCTGGCTCTGGGTATCAAGCGCCTGGGCCTGCCTTGCGTGGTGGCATTGAACATGACCGACTTGGCCGACCGGCGCGGAATAAAAGTCATCCCGGAAGCCTTGGCGGCCGAACTTGGCATGCCCGTGGTCAGCACCGTCGCCGTTGATCGCTCAGGAGCCGAACCGTTACTCGCCCTGTTTGATGACCAGAGCGTATGGCGCTTTGCCTCACCGGCAGCCGACCCACACAGCCGTGAAATGGAAAATGCCGACCATGTCGTCGTGCGTCAGATTCTGCAACGCCTGAGGCTCGATGAGATCATCCCGCATACCGCCAGCGACCGCATTGACCGCGTCGTTCTGCACCCGGCAATCGGGCCGCTGCTGCTAGCGATGATCCTGTTTCTGGTCTTTCAGGCGGTTTTTTCCTGGGCCGAAGCGCCGATGGAACTGATCAAGTCATTGACCGCCAGCCTCAGTGAACTGGTCGCCACGACCCTGCCCGACACCTGGATCAGGAGCCTGATCGTTGACGGCGTCATCGCCGGTGCTGGCGGCGTCCTGGTTTTTCTGCCGCAGATCGTAATTCTATTTTCCTTCATTCTGGTCCTCGAGGAATCGGGCTATCTGCCGCGCGCCGCTTTCCTGCTTGACCGCCTGATGGGCGGCGTCGGCCTGAGCGGCCGCTCGTTCATCCCGCTGCTCTCAAGCTTCGCCTGTGCCATTCCGGGAATCATGGCTGCACGCACCATCGCCAATCCACGCGACCGTCTGGTGACGATCATGATCGCTCCGCTGATGACTTGCTCAGCCCGCCTGCCGGTGTACGCCCTACTGATCGGCGCCTTCATTCCGCAGCGCGAAGTGTGGGGAGCCTTTGAGCTCCAGGGGCTGGTCTTGCTCGCCCTCTATCTGGCCGGCATCATCGGGGCACTGTCAGTGGCCTGGGCGCTGAAGCGTTTTACCGCTGCCGGCCAGCAGGTCCGGCCGCTGATGATGGAACTCCCCAGCTATCATCTGCCCACCCTGCGCAACCTGGCGATCGGACTCTGGCAGCGGATCTCGATTTTCGTCCAGCGCGTCGGCGGCATCATTCTGGTGTTGACGATTCTGCTGTGGTTTCTCGCCAGTTTTCCCACTCCTCCCGACGGCGCGACCGGCTCGGCCATCGAATACAGCCTGGCCGGCATGCTCGGTCAGGCGCTGGCGGTGATTTTTGAACCGATCGGCTTCAACTGGCAGATCAGCATTGCCCTCGTCCCCGGCATGGCCGCACGGGAAATCGCCGTCAGTGCCCTGGGAACCGTGTATGCCCTGTCGGCGAGCGGCGAGGACGCTGCCCAGTCGCTGGCGCCGCTGATTGCACAGCACTGGAGTCTGGCCACCGCCCTGTCGCTGCTGGCCTGGTATGTCTTTGCCCCGCAATGCCTGGCGACGCTGGCGGCGGTCAAACGCGAAACGGGGGGCTGGATGATGCCACTGATCATGACCGGCTATCTTTTCAGCCTGGCTTACCTAGCTTCGTTCATTACCTATCGGGTGGCGCTGGCGCTCGGCGCGGGGTAACTGCCATGCGTGGCCTTAAACCGGCCTCTACTGCTCAAGCCGCCAGACAGGGGGCTTTCGCTGACTTGCGCTGGCAGCCATGGACCTCGTCCAGGCATTCCAGAGCACACGACGCGCACTGGCCGCAATCCCGGGTCACTCCCAAGTCACGACGCAAATCCTTGAGCGTACGCGCCCCTTCCTTGGCCGCTTGACGGATCTGGCTGTCAGTCACCGCATGGCAAACGCACACGAACATGATTACTCTCCACTAAGTGGGAAACACCGATTATTGAGAACCATTCCCATTCTAGTTAAATGAGAATGAATGTCAACAACAAACGATCAGCCACAGCCAGCACCGATATAAAAAAACCGCAGACCCGGCTGCGGTTTTGGGGCGAGATGGCGAGTCAATCAGTCGCCACCCACTTCCATGTACGCCTGCAGATAGTTGGGGAGCGTGACATCGCCGATCAAGCGCTGCTGCGTCTCCAGCCAGTCGATGGCCTCCTCGCACTCTTCCAGCAGGTCTTCGAGCAGGTCGCGGCTGACGTAATCCTGCTGCTCCTCGCACAACGCGATACTCGCCACCAGCAGCGGATGCTGAATCTCGCGTTCATATCTCAGGTCGCCCTGCAGACACTCGACGACGTTTTCGCCAATCATCAACTTGCCTAGGTTCTGCAGGTTGGGCAGGGCCTCAAGGAATAGAACGCGCTCGATGAGCTTGTCGGCTTCCTTCATCACCCGGATCGATTGCTTGTACTGGTAGTCATTCAGTTTCTCCAGGCCCCAGTTGCGGAACATTCGGGCATGAAGGAAATACTGGTTGATCGAGGTCAGCTCGTTCTTCAGCACCTTGTTCAGGGCCTCGATGACTTTCTTGTCGCCTTGCATGATC
>JBAXHE010000091.1:0-11983 GCA_037139055.1 Betaproteobacteria bacterium
ATGAACTTTGGGGCCATCATCATCGGCGACGAAATCCTTTCGGGGAAACGCGTCGACCAGCACTTTGACAAAATCAAGACCCTGCTTGCCGCGCGAGGCTTGCGGCTGTCGTGGGCCGAGTATCTGGGCGATGAACGTCCGCGCATCGTGGCGACATTGAAGCGAACCTTTGAAGCCGGTGATGTGGTATTCAGCTTTGGCGGCATCGGCAATACACCGGATGATCATACGCGCCAGGCGGTGGCTGAAGCGCTCGGGGTTGATCTGGTGCTGCACCCGGATGCCGAGCGCGAGATTCGCGCCCGCTTCGGTGATCAGGCGAATGAAACGCGTCTGTCACTCGGGAATTTCCCGCGCGGTGTCGAGGCCATCCCCAATCCGTTCAACCGCATTCCCGGCTTTCGCGTGCGCGATCACCACTTTGTTCCGGGTTTCCCGCAAATGGCGCATCCGATGGTCGAGTGGGCGCTCGATACGTACTATGCCCATCTGTTCAATCTCAACCCGATGGTTGATAAGGCGCTTCTCCTGACCGGTGCCAATGCCTACGAGAGCGCGTTGCTGGACTTGATGGAACGGATTGTCGCCGACTACCCGGCGCTGCGCCTGTTCAGCCTGCCGTCGATCAGCGAAGATGGGCAGCGACGTCATCTGGAACTCGGCGTCGAAGGCGCCGAGGCGCTGGTCGATCAGGTGATGGAAGAAATCCGGCAGGAAGTCGAGCGGCGCGGCATAAGCTGGGTGTGGCGCGACTGACGCTGGTTTCAGAGCTGGACCGTACGGCGCCTAATCCTGCCTGGGTGACACGGTCCCCGAGGGTCGGAGGGTCAAGGGGTCTCCTTTGGCTTCTTCTGCACCGGCGTTCTTGCCCTTGGGTTGAATGATCGCGCGTACTCGGGCCTGGCGCATCCCGTAGGCGGTTCGGGTTTCGCCGGCACCGTTGGTGACTAGGTATTTTTCGGTCAGGGCTTCGTAGGAAATATAGTGCCCGCGGACTTCATCGAGGCCACTTTTGACCCAGGCGCGAACGAAGAACTCAGTTTTTTCGTTGCGCGCGTCATGATCAATGCGTTCGCCTTCGCCCTCGATGTATTCGTCCTTGCCTTCCTGTTTTTGCTTGAAGCGCGCCAGTCCGTTGGCGCCGCTGGTGGCGACCCCCTTCTGGAAGCCGTCGGCGTCCTGCGTGACCACCAGCTTGCTGGTGCGCAAGGTCATCGTTCCTTGGGTCAGAACGACGTTGCCTTCGAAAATCTGCACCTTGCTGATGTCATCCAGGCTGACGCGGTCGGCCTCGATATTCAGCGGCTTTTCGCGGTCGGCTTTTTCTGCGTGAGCATTAACGGAGAGAACGGCCAGCAGGCCGGCGGTCAGCAGGGAGGTGAGTTTGATGATCATGGTGTCGTCTTAGGGGCGTGCTTGCTTTCCAGAACGGCGGAAGCGTTGGATTCAAGAATATACGTTTGCGCCCGATTGTCCATTTGCAAGCCAACTCCCTTGATCAGCGATTTGCCCTGGGTAATCAGCACCGGGCTTTTGGTAAACGCTTTATCCTCGTCAGGGAAAACGGTGAGTTCAGGGGTGGTGGCAATCATCGCCGGATCTTTGGCCGTCGCCGCACGAACGATACGGACGTTGCCGTACAAGTCGACCTGTTCGCCGTCCTTGCTCATGTGTGCCAGATCTGAAGTCAGGGTGAGCGTGGATTTTTTGGGGTTGAGAAACACCAGGTCGGGCTGGCTCAGGTCGGTCGTGTCATCATCCGGGTAGTGCTTGATATCCGTGGCCTTGAGCGTGTATTTCAGTTTCCCGGTCTCATCGATCTTGCGCAGTTGCGCGCTGGTGACGATGTAATCGGGGTCGTGGCGGTGCTTGCCGTCGTGCCGGATTTCCGGCAACTCGGTGGCGACGCGGAGCCAGAACGTCAGGCCGGCCAGGGCAAACAGGATGGTCAACGGAAAAAGCGCGCTACCCCATTGTTTCATCAGATGGCCTTGGCCTGAAAGAGGTCGTGCATATTGAGCGCGCCGACCAGCGTATTGCGCTCATCGACGACAGGAAGCTGGTTGATCTTGTACTTCTCCATCATTTCAACGGCCTCGGCGGCCAGTTTGTCCGGATGGATGCGATGCGGGCTGACGCTCATCAGATCGGCAACAGTCAGCGCCTGCAGGTCGCGGTTGTTCACGATGGCGCGACGCAGATCGCCGTCGGTGAAAATGCCCAGCACTTCACGTGCCGGGGAAATCACCACGGTCATGCCGATTCCGCCGCGCGAAATTTCGCGGGTGGCTTCGGTAATGGAGGCATTCGGAGTAATCGATGGCGTTGCTTCGCCGGCGCGCATGACATCGCGGACCCGGGTCAGCAGGCGGCGTCCGAGCGAACCGCCGGGGTGTGAGCGGGCGAAGTCTTCGGCGCCAAAGCCACGGGCGTCAAGCAGGGCGACGGCCAAGGCATCGCCAAGCGCCAGTGCGGCAGTGGTGCTGGCGGTGGGCGCCAGGTTGAGCGGGCAGGCTTCCTGTTTGACGGCGGCGTTGAGGTGCGTGTCGGCGTCGCGGGCGAGGGTCGATTGCGGCTTGCCGGTCATGGCGATCAGCTTGGCGCCCTGACGCTTGATGAACGGCAGGATGTTGAGCAGCTCGTTGCTTTCGCCGGAATTGGAAATCGCCAGCACGACGTCGGTTGCCGTAATCATGCCGAGGTCGCCGTGGCTGGCTTCGGCCGGGTGAACGAAAAAGGCCGGGGTTCCGGTACTGGCCAGCGTCGATGCAATCTTGCGCCCGATATGCCCGGATTTGCCGATGCCGCAGACAATGACGCGACCCTGGCAGTTGAGGATCAGCCTCAAGGCGAGCAGGAACGAATCGTCAATGTGTTCGGTTAAGCCCAGCACAGCTTCGCCTTCGATGCGAAGGACCTGTCGGGCCAGATCAAGTGCCTTGGGGGAGGGCTGGTGCGGGTTCATGGTCAGGGACGGGTAAAGTAAGCGGCAAGTATAACAGAAGGCTCTGCTGCGCCCTTCGTCGCCTTGGACCTGCAAATTGCTTGGCGACAACGAACAAGCCCGCCGAAGCTGGCTTGTTCGTTGTCGAGGGACTCAGTACGAGACGCAGACCGTATAGTTGGTGCTGTCGACGATGGCGGCCGTGGCCACAGCATCGAGGGCGGTGCCGATGTAGCCTGTCGCCATGACGCGTGTTGAGCCTGTGAAAGTGTTGCCATCGTCGAGGGTGACGTCAATCTGCTTGGCCAGTTTGCCCGAGATGCCGTCGGAGCAGACGAAATAGGTGCCAGTCATCGTGTTGATCGGTGAAGTGCTTTGAATGCCAACGCGTCCACCTTCCGCATTCCTTGGGACTGCGGCAGACGGCGTAGAGAAGTCAGTCGATCCAGTTGAAAGTCCGGCGAGCCGGACTTGCTGCCAGAAGGCAAGAGTTTCATCAGTGGCGGTGACCGAATTGAAATTACCTTCCAGTCGACCATTGCCCAGCGTCGCGGCCGTGGGTGTCAGCGTTGCGCTGGCGCCGACATGAAGGACAGCATTCACATCGTCGCCAGGAATGGCCTTGTATTTGTCCTGATAGCCATAGATCAGGATCTGTGGGGTTTGCAGGTCGACGATCATGTTCTTAACTTTGGCACTATTGACCAACTCTTGCCCCTTCAATACACCACCTAGAAGCAGTCCAATGATGACGAGTACAATGGCAATCTCGACCAGGGTGAAACCGGATTGACTCTTTCTCATGGTATGTCCTGTGTAATGACGATGTTGACAGTGTAAACCATAGCAGCTTGTATGCCAGACTCTGGCAGTGTTTTTGGCGGGTATTGGGAGCAAAGTTGTCGAGTTCTCGACAGCTTTGTCAGGTGTTGAACTGTCACGCGGGCGGGGTGACAGGATTCGGTCAGTTTTTGGATTCAATGGATGAAGGCACTCGGGCAATTCGGTAACTTCCTGATTGAACGGCAAGGCTGGGTGCTGATTGCCTTGCTCGCTGTCCTGCACCTGACCTTGCTGGCCGGGGACGGGGCGGCTGGAATGATGTTCTGGCTGGTCGATGTCGGACTGTTCATCCTCTGGCAGCCTTTTATCCGGGCCGAAAAGAAACTCGATTATCTGATGTTGCTGCTGATCGCCCTGTCTCTGGTCGCTGGCAGCGTGCTGTTTGGCTGGTGGCTGCTGATGCTCTGGGTGGTGGCTCTCGCGGCCTTGCTGGGGGGGCGGGTGATGCTGCTGGCGCATTGGCCGACGCGGGTGTTTTACCTTCTGGCGTTCTCTTATTTGCTGGCTGCCCTGTTGGTCTTGCTGGTTCCCCGGGTTGTCCCGGACAAGAACCTGCTCGGCACCTCGCTGGATCACCTGTTTGTCTGGACAGGCGCGCTGGTTTTTATGGCCATGGCCCTGATCCCGCATCCCCGGGATACCCGGCTGGTTCGGAGCGGCGTCGTTGATTATTTCTACAGCATTTTTATCTTCCTGCTGATTTCTGTTGTCGTACTCGGCAGCCTGGCCTTCATGCTGTTGCGTCAGTTGCCGTATATCGAAGCGGTTTTCAAGACGCTGCTGACCGTGGCCTGCCTCCTGCTCGTGATGGCCTGGGCCTGGAATCCTCGCCTCGGTTTTAGCGGGTTGGGCGTGCTTTTCTCCCGCTACCTGCTCAGTGTCGGCCTGCCGTTCGAAGCATGGATGCAGCATCTGATGGAAACGTCAGCACAGGAAGCCGATCCGGAAAAATTCCTGCAGGTGGCGCTGAAAAAAATCCTTGAATTGCCCTGGGTCTCGGGTGGTATGTGGGCCGATTCAGCGAACCGTTCCGGGAGATTTGGCGAGGCCTCGAGCTGCTCTCATGATTTTGTCTATCAGCCCTTGCGGCTGACTTTGCACACCACGCATCAACTGAGTCCGTCGCTGATCTGGCATTTTCATCTGCTCCTGCAATTGACCAACGAATACTATCTGGCCAAGCGGCGCGCCGAAGAATTGCAGCAGATGAGCTATTTGCGGGCGGTGCATGAAACCGGCGCGCGCCTCACGCACGACGTCAAGAATCTGCTGCAGTCGCTGAACAATCTCTGTTTCGTGGCGCAGAGTCCTGACCACGCTGATCCAGCGCAGTTGAGTCAGTTGCTGCAGCGCCAGTTGCCGCAAATCACCCAGCGCTTACAACACACTCTGGAAAAACTTCAGGCACCGCAAATTCCCGCCCTCGACGGGTATCTTGACAGCATCACGGGTGAGACCGAAGCCTGGTGGACTCTGCTACGCCAGCGCTATGCCAACGACGATATATCCTTTACTCCGGTGACGTTTGCCGGGGCGGTGCAGATACCTGTCGCGCTGTTTGACCGCGTGGCGGATAACCTCTTGCACAACGCGCTGATCAAGCGCCAGAGTGATCCGGCGCTGTCGATCAGTGTGACGATTGCCCCGGATGCGTCGCTGCTACGTGTCGTCGATACCGGCCGGGCGGTGCGTCCGGATATTTCGCGGGATCTGCTGACCGCACCCGTAGCGTCGGAAAATGGACTCGGGATCGGGCTGTACCACGCCGCCCTCCAAGCCGAGGGGCTGGGCTATCAACTCTGCCTGGCAAGCAATGAAGACGGACAGGTGGGTTTTGAACTGAGGCAATTAAAAAAGCAATAACCTGACCACGGCGGGCACTGCGGAAAAACAAAAGCTCACGTTATATTTTTCCATCAGCCGCTGGGCAAGTTCGAAGAAAAGCCTGAAACCCAAGCCTTTCGCTGTGCTCGCTGTGTTCGCCGTGGTTAACTGTTTTTTTTGATTTAAGGTTTATCAGATGCAGTGTCGGCCTTGCGCCCGATCACCCGATAAACCACCATATTGCCCTTGCCTTTGAGATAGAGAGTTTGTGGCTCATGGAAAACAAAACGATGCTGCAACCGGCGGAAAGTGGCTTCGTCGACCTGGATCATTCCCGGAACGCCTTCGCTGGTAATGCGGCTGGCTATATTGACGGTGTCGCCCCACAGGTCGTAAATGAATTTCTTCTTGCCGACCACGCCGGCGACCACGGGTCCGGTGCCAATGCCGATCCGGACTTCCAGTTGCATCCGGTTAACCTGGAAGTCATGCTGTAACAGGTCACGCATTTCGATCGCCATGTCGACTAGGGCGTCCGAGTAATCGCTGCGCTGATCGTTCAAGCCCCCGGCGACCATGTAGGCGTCGCCAATGGTCTTGATTTTTTCCAGACCGAATTTTTCTGCCAGTTCGTCAAAGGAAGAAAAAATCCTGTTGAGCATCGAAAACACCTGCTGCGGATTGAGTCCTTCGGCAATGCGGGTGAAGTTCACGATGTCGACAAACATCACCGAGACATCGGCGAACCCGTCGGCGATGGTCTGGTTGCTGTTCTTCAGCCGTTCGGCAATGGGGCCCGGCAGGATGTTCAGCAACAAGCGCTCCGAACGTTCCTGCTCGCTCTGTAATTGCTGGTGCGCTTCTTCAAGGTGAGCCTGGATTTTTTTCTTCTCGCTCGTAGAGTACTGCAGCAGGAGAAAAACAATCGTCGACACGGCGGCAAAGTTCAGCGCAAAAAAGAACACAGAGGTTTGCGTCGGGACCTTGACCTGCGTCATCACCAAATCGCCCAGGTAGTAATCGAAGCCACCGGAAAGCGCGGTGAGAAACAGATAGGCAAAGAACCAGGCGAGGGCTTCGTGCGCGCCAATGAACAGAATCGCCCCGATCGGTGCCAGCAAGGCCCACAGGCTGACGCCACTGGCGGTGATGAAATTGCCCATGCTCCATTGCGCGACAAAAGGCATGAACAGGAACAGGGACAGCTGGATCAGCCGGAAAGCCTCAAAATTCTTCGTCTTCAGATATACCGCCAGATTGCCCACCAGTAGCAGCTGAAACAGGAAAGGAATGGTCGATGAGAATTGCGGCCCGAGCTGCCAGTAGATGAAAAGCCAGAGCATCGAAGCAAAGCTGATCAGTCCGGTGGCGAGAATCAGCAGGGATTTTTGCAGGCGAAGCTCTTCGGAATCGTCCGGTTGAATACCGGCGCTGCGAAAGCTCTCCAGAAAACCGGGTGATTTGCTCACGGAAGCTTGCCTGCAGAAATCATGCGGTTTTTCAGGATGCTGGGTGAAAGCCAGTCGACGAGATCGTCGAAAGTTGGCGTCTGTGTTTTGCTGACAAAAGCAGTGTCACCATTGGCATTCTCCTCTTCGTCAATGTCGGGGCTTGCGCCAAGTCGGCTACCGCTGGGGAGATAGGCGCGAAAACCATTCTTGCCATGGGAGACAGCAATGGCAGGAATCTGCGTGGCTATTGAATTCCCGCCTGAAGTGGAGAGGATGCTGAGGTCTCCGTCGGTACTCAACAAAAAGGCAGAGTTGCCGCTCGACACTGTTTTTGCAAAACTGGCCGTGACACGGTAAGTCAGGCGTCTGCCCCAGGCGTCTGTTTCAGGTAGCCCCAGTGTGGCCCACGGTAGAGCACCCACGAGGGATGTGTCACAACCCGTTAAATTGGAATTGTATTCGCTGCCGGCTCCAACTGTTCCACTAGCAAGGGCAGGATTTGCTGGGCACGGGAGCCGACCCTTGGCGGCAGCAAAACCAAGCAAAGCCTCTTTGATATCGGATAGCTGTTTTTGCGTTTCGATAGAGCTCTGGAGGTCTCTCTGGGCGGAAAGTGGAACCAGCATTCCGCCGATCAGTAAGGCCACAATGACCAACACGATGGCCAACTCGGTGAGGGTAAAACCGGAGTTCCTGGCTTCCGGTTTTCCTGCGTGAAACATGAGTCTGTTTATTGGCATATAGGTGGGGTAGATGGGCTTGGAGTGATTTTGCAACTGAGGGCGTTGGGAGCAGTGATCGTCAGAGTGGCAGTTTTCAGGTCCGGGGAGACGCTATAGCTTAGCAGCGAATACCAATTGTTGTTGGCCATGAGGTTGGTTGTGGCAGTGCTTAGAAGCGGAGGGAAAAGGGTGGTCAGGTTGCTGCCTGCAGGAGGAAAGGTATTACCATTAGCGTTGTAGTAGCTAACCAGTCCTGTCCCATCATCGCCTCTAAGTTCTGACAGAATACGACGATTGACGACACGGAAAAGATCTTCGCGCGTAATTGTGACCAAACGATCATTGAGCGAATTCAGCGCCCCGGAGGTGACGAATGAACCGTTTCCTGACAGGTTGAATCCTTCGAGGTATTGCATAATATCAGGCGATAAAGCCGACGTAGGAATGGGGCGGCTTTGACCGGACAGCACTGTTCCCGGAGAAAAAATTATGGCTATGGCTCTGTTCGGGACGCTGTCTACAGTCAATTGGCCGGCGCTATTGCCGTTGATTGGGCTGCTCCGAAATCCTGCTGACAGGGCGTACCACAACGGCTCTCCCGCATCATCACGCAAGAGCGGCAAGCCCAGGGTGCGCCAAGGAAGGCGCCCAACTTGCAAGGAGTTTCCACAGCTGGATTTGGCCTGGCCCTCGGTTGTTGTACCGATACGAGAAGGATCCTCTGGGCAAGGAAGCCTTCCCGGGGCTGTTGCATTGGTCGCTGACCAGCCGATGAGTGCGTCTTTGGCAAGGACCAGTGTATTCATCGTCGCCTGATTGCTGCTTCCTGCTGAGCGCAAGGCTAGGCGGTTAAGCAGGAGACTAAGTGCAGCGATGAGGGCAATCAGCATGAATACAAGCAACGCCGCTCCACGCTGGCGAGCAAGAGGAGCAGAAAGCACGTTTTGATGCATGGCTTATTTTGCGCCGTGTGATTTGATGCTGATCCGTCCTTCACCAAGCAAATCAATGTTCTCTCCCGAATTCCGATTAACCGTATCGCCGACTTTTGCGCTGGTCAGGGGGGCATCGCTGGTCTGGACGACGATCTTTCCGGGGTACTTCCGGTTCGGGGTGAGGATTACATCACTTTGGATTTCATTCTCGTTTTGAGAAACCCCGTTGATCCAGACTGTTCGTTTGCCGCTGCTGCGGGTAACGACACCGTTGATGGTCAGTAATGGGTCTTCGGAAACGTCCTGTTTTTCCTGGAGTTGGAGCTGCCTTTGCCGATCAAGGATTTGCCGTCGCTCGGGGGTGAAGAACAGCCGGCCCAGTTCGCTCGAGGTGTCCTGTGCGGTGGCCGGTGTGCCGAGCAAAGCCATCAGTGTCAGTACGGAAACTTTGGAATGAAGCGAAAGGTTTTTCATTTTCCGGTCGCGTCCCGTAGCGTAATCCACTCGATCTGGCATTCGGCCTGCAACAGGGCGGGTGATCCCGGCTCTGGCGTTCCACGCGGCAGGCGGGAGACGTTGCAATACCTGACCTGAACCAGCGCCCTGGCCTGCAGGCGCAGGTCATCAAGAAGTCGGGTCAGGTCTTCCTCATGCAGCAGCTTGAGTTGAATTTTCATCGAGCTGACGAAAAATGAATAAGCGCTGACTGGAGTGGGATCGAGCGGGCGCTGTGGAGCGACGTCGTATTCAAGGTCAATGAGCCGTCGTTTGTCACGGATGTCTTTGAGCAACTCGATCCATTCAAGTCGCTGCTCGTCCCCGATGAATCCGCGCATCTGTAGCATGCTGAAGACGGCAGATTTGTCCCGGATCTCGTTTTCTTCCGTACGAACCCGTTTCAATTTTCCGTCGAACTCATTCCGTTCCGACTGAGCGGCACTGCGGGCTTGAAGTGCTGCACGGTTGGCGTCCAGGAAGAAATGGACCGTTCCTGCGCCAACGGCAATCAACAGCACCGCCGCGATGAGGCTGAACTGGAGCTTGGGCAAATCGCTGAGGTCGAGTTTCATGGCTCGATCTTTCTGAAGACCTGCAGGCTGAACGATCGCGGTTTGTTGTCCTCGACCGTGGTGCCTCCACCTTTCAACGGTTTTCCAGATTCGATGTCGAAGGGGCGCTTCAGGATTTCAACCTGAATTTTCGGGTTGGACTTCAACGCTTCGACAAGTTGGTTGAAGACATCCAGCATCTGTCGCGGAGTGGCATTGGTGCCGAGGTTGATGGTTCCGCGCACAAGGGCGGATTCATTGCCATTCGAGGTGGCCGTTACCATTGACGCGGGGTTGGGAGCCATGGCCGAAAGCGGTTCAGCGCTCCCTGTTTTCCAGTCGATGCTGTCAAGTTCGGCACTGGGAACCGTCCGCAGAGCACGGCTGATTTCGTGATACAGACTCCTTGGCGAGACATTCTTTCTGTTGAGTTCAAGATAGCGGTCAATCACGCGATGCAGTGTTTCGTGGGTGACCGGAATTGGCGGCAGTGTTTTGACAATCTCTTCGTAGCGTTGTCGGATTTGCACTGTTTCGCTTTGCTGTGATCGGGTTTCCTGGGTGATGCGGTGATTGTCGAGTAGCAGTTTGCCGGAAAGCAACAGACTCGCGATCAAGACCAGCGCCCCGAAACCGAGAAGGGCAGTCCGGATCTGCAGCAGATGATAATCATGGCGCAGATGGTCATTGGCAAACTGGGTACGCGGCGGAGAAGTGGCCAGCAGATGCAGGAAAAGCGTTTCGGAATGAGTGCTTTGAGGCGGTGATTTCAGGCCGATTCGGCTGGCGCATTCTTCAATATTGAGCAGGTTGAAGTGGATCGTGCCTGAGTCAATGCAACTGTTCTGGATCGCTTTGAAAGCCGAGGGATGCGCTAGAAGATGAGCGGTGATCGGCTGATCGCGCCCGACCAGGCGCTGGCTGGCCAGGTATTGCTGCAGTTTGTGGGCTTCGCTCGAGAAACTCTGGGCGATGCCGCTGATGCTGCTGCTGGGCAGGGGCGTCAGGCGGCTGAAGTGCAGTTCGCCTTTCTCTAAATAGCTTTGCCGGATGCTTTGGTCCTGGACGGTGAGCAGCAGGCACTGATCTTCGACAAGCCTGAGTTTTTTCAGCAGCGTGGCGGTGAGGAAAGGCAGCGAGTAGATGCCGGAAAGGGCGACCCCGGAATTCACCAGACATTCGAGCCAGGGAATGAAGAAGTCGCTATTGGTCAGTGCCGCCAGCATGACGCGTTCATTTTTTCGCTGGGTTTTCTGATAGCCCAGTGAGAGGGCGGCGGTGAGTTCGACGTTGAAAAACAGCTGGCTTAACTTGCGCTCGAGTATTGCCTGGCGGTCCGCGCCGCGCAGAACCGGGATGCTGTCGAGCTGAAAGCCTTCTTCGGCAACGTTGGTCAGTATCGAGTAAATGCTTTCCGGATGCGCTGAAAGATAGCTGGAGAATTCCTTTAAACCGCTTTCCGTGGCCTCGAAAATGACTTCCTGCGTTAGCGTACTGGAGTTCCACTGAAATGCATTCAGGTGATGTGCGCAAAGATAAAGCAGGCGGCGGGTTTTCATGGGCATGGCCTATTTGATCTTGCTGATGACGTCATAAACCGGTCCCAGAACCGAGAGCATGATCCAGCCGAGCAGGCAGCCGAGAATCACGGTCAGAAGCGGTTCGATCAGTTGCTGTGCCTTGTCGACGGATTCCTTGACGTCGCGATTATAAAAGTAACTGACATTCATCAGTGCGACATCCAGGGCGCCGGTGCTTTCGCCGACGCGCAGCATGCGGATGACCAGTGGCGGGAAGAATCCGACGCTATGGAATGCGCTGGTGATGCTCTGACCTTCGCTGATCAGTTGCTCGACGCGTTCAAGGCTGTTTCTGACCACCCGGTTGCCGACGATGCCTTGGGTGGTGCGGATGGATTCAATGATCGGAATGCCGGAGGCGTAGAGCAGGGCAAAGGTGTTGCTGAATCGCGAGAGGATAATCTTGCGCAGAATCTCACCGACCACGGGCAGGTTAAGCTTGATGCCATCGAAACGCAGGCGTGCCTGCGGATTGAGGTGCAGCAGAATGCGGGTGCCGAGATATAGCAGCGCGGGGAGAAGCAGGGCAAGGTACCAATAGGACAGCAGAAGGTCGGAAACGAAAAACAGGATTCGCGTTTGCGTGGGCAGGACCTGTCCCATGTTTTTCACGAACAGCTTGAGCTGCGGCACCA
>JBAXHE010000092.1:0-11625 GCA_037139055.1 Betaproteobacteria bacterium
ATCAGGATGCCGTGTCCGTCGAGCGCCCAGTTCAACACGACTTCGCCGTCGTTGCTGCTCAGTGAGCCTTTGACCTTGACCGTTTCGCTATTTTCACCCTGCTTGAAACGCCAAATCCCGTAAGCCGTTTCGTCCTGCCGCAGGACAATACAGTTGTGCTTGACCAGATCTGCCGGGGTTTGTGGCGCCGGGTGCTTCTGCAGATAAAGCGGGGATGCGCAGATAAACCGTCGATTGGCCATCAGTTTACGTGCGATGACATTAGAATCCGGCGGCGATCCGAAGCGGATGCCGACGTCAAAATCGCCCTCGGCCAAGCTCTGCGGTGCGGCAGTCAGCGACAATTGAACCTCCATGTCCGGATGCTGGCGCATCAGCGCGGACACCGCCGGAGCGATGAAGGAGCGACCAAAACCCAGTGTCGCATTGACGCGCAGCAAGCCCTTGGGCTGCGCCCTGCTGCACAGCACCTCCTGCTCCATCTCCCGGACATCACGCAGGATATGTTGCGCGTAATTGAGATAGACCTCGCCTTCGGTGGTCAGGCTGATATGCCGAGTCGTGCGGTTAAGCAATCGCACCCCCAGTCGCGCTTCGAGTTGCGACAGCCGCTTGCTGACGGCCGGCGGTGTCAGATCGAGCTCTCTGGCCGCGGCAGACAGCGAGCCTTGTTTCATCAAAACGGCAAAAAACTCCAGCTCAGTCAGTGCATTCATGGCAGTTCCCCCAACCGTAATATCCGCGATCATCTTTCACCAATGGGTTGGTGAGGCGGTCTATTTTAGTGATTATTAACTTTTTGGAACATATAGAGTTAATTTTTGTTTGCCATTGGAATGTCCCTACTCATTACATTGACTGCACATTTCTGATCGATAACAAAAGGAGTCTGCACGTGGACAAACAGGAAGCAGTCGAAAAGCTCACCGAGGTCATGAGCAAATTTACGGGATATATCGGCAAGCGTTTGCCGACCGATATCTCAAATAAACTGGCCGAGCTCAAAGCCAAGGAAACCGTTCCTCTGGCCAAGGTGCTGTATGACTCGATGGCACAGAACCAGGAAAGCGCAGACAAACTCAATCGCCCGAGCTGTCAGGACACCGGAGCGATCCAGTATTTCCTCAAATGCGGTGCCCGCTTCCCTTACCTGGGCGAGCTTGAAGACATTCTGAGAAACGCCACGCTGAAAGCCACCAAGAATTCACCGCTACGTCACAACGCCGTCGAAACTTTTGTCGAGAAGAACACCGGAAATAACACCGGTTATCGCATCCCCTGGCTGGACTGGGAAATCATCCCGGAATCAGACAGCTGCGAAATTGAAGTCTACATGGCCGGAGGCGGGTGCACACTTCCCGGCGCCGCCAAGGTGCTGATGCCCGGCCAGGGTTATGAAGGCGTCAATCAGTTCGTATTCGACGTCATCACCTCGTACGGCATCAATGCCTGCCCGCCGCTACTGGTCGGCATTGGCGTCTCGACTTCGGTCGAGACGGCAGCGCGGCTTTCCAAGAAAGCGCTGTTCCGTGACGTGGGTTCGCACAACGCCAACGAGAACGCCGCCAAGATGGAACAACTGATTGAAGACGGCCTCAACGAACTGGGTATCGGCCCGCAAGGTCTGGGCGGAACGTCGTCGGTGATGGGCGTGAATATCGAGCAATCAGCGCGTCATCCCTCGACCATCGGCGTCGCCGTGTCGACCGGCTGCTGGTCGCACCGCCGCGGCACGATCGTTTTCAATGCTGACCTTTCCTATGAAATCCTGTCGCACAAAGGAGCCGTGCTGTGAAGAAAATTCTGACCACCCCGATCAAGGACGAAGATCTCGAAGCGCTCAACGTGGGCGACGTGGTTTTCCTCAACGGCACCCTGGTGACCTGTCGTGACGTTGCGCACCGCCGCCTCATCGAACTCGGCCGCGAACTGCCCGTCGACCTCAAAGGCAAGGCGATTTTCCATGCCGGACCGATTGTCGTTGAAAAAGAAGATGGTTCCTTTGAAATGATTTCCATCGGCCCGACGACGAGCATGCGCATGGAAAAATTCGAGAAGGAATTCATCGAGCAGACCGGCGTCAAGCTGATCGTCGGCAAAGGCGGCATGGGCCCGAACACCGTTGAAGGCTGCCAGAAATTCAAGGCGGTTCATGCCGTTTTCCCGGGCGGTTGCGCAGTACTGGCCGCCACCCAGGTGGAAGAAATCGAAGGCGCCGAATGGCGCGACCTGGGCATGCCGGAAACGCTGTGGATCAACCGGGTCAAGGAATTTGGTCCGCTGATCATTTCCATCGACACCAAGGGCAACAACCTCTTTGAGCAGAACAAGGCGGTCTATAACGAGAAGAAGTTGCCGATCATCGAGCGAATCAACAAGGAAATCCGCTTCATCAAATAAGCGGCAGTGATGGGTCTGCCCGACGCGTGTCGGCAGACCCATTAACGACAGACCGTGGCAGCAATTCCAGGAGCGCCCAGGAGCACTCGGGCCAAATGAAAAATAGATAAGATATTCGAGGGGAAATTCAAATGCTAACCTTGCTCGCCTACGGGATGATCATTGCCTTCCTGGTGCTATTGACCATGAAGAAGCTGAACGTCTTTACGGCACTGATTCTGGTGCCCATCGTATTCGGAATTGCCGCTTGCCTGCTGCTCGACAAAGACTTCATTCTGATTTTTGACTGGATCAAGAAGGGGCTGTTCTTCAGCCAGGACCCGGCGAGCAAGAAAGTAAAAATGGGGGTGATGTCCGGACTCTCGCTGATCCTCTTTGCCATCCTCTACTTCGGCATCATGCTCAAGGCCGGCCTGTTCGATCCCCTGTGCATTTTCTTCATCAAGATGGCCAAGGGTGACCCGCTCAAGGTCTGCGTCTCGACGCTGATGGTCGCCAGCATGGTCACCCTCGATGGCGACACGACAACGACCATCGTGGTGTGCACGGCGGCTTTTCTGGCGCTGTTCAAGCGCATGGAATTGAAACTGGCGTATCTGGCCGTACTGATCACCCTGCCAATCGGCATTTTCAATCAGCTGCCCTGGGGCGGCCCGCTGGTGGCCAATGCCACGGCCCTCGGCGTCGATATGACGACAATTTTCAAGCAAATCCTGCCCGGCATGCTGGTGGCCTGGCTGTACGTGATTGGCGTCGCCTACTGGCTGGGCAAGAAGGAACGCGCCCGGCTGAACTACGACCCAGCCAATGCCAAGATGGTCTCGCCCGAGCACATTGAAGAAATGGTTTCGTCGATCAAGAATTTCGAACCGGAATTCAAGCGGCCACGGTTTTTCTTCTTCAATCTCATTTTGACAATTATTCTGATTGCCGGCCTGATCGGTGACCTGGGACACGGCGGCGTGCTGTTCATGATCGGTTCGGCCATTGCCCTGACGGTCAACTACAACCTCGACGATCAGATGGCTCTGGTCAGAAACTGTGCCGCCGACGTTCTGGTGCCCTCGCTGGCCACCTTTGCTGCGGCTTCATTCACCGGCATCCTGGGCAACAGCGGGATGGCGACAGCAATTGCCAACAGTATCATCAGTGTTCTGCCACAATCGCTGGGGGTGCACATGGCGCCGATCTACGCACTGCTGGCGGCTCCAGCGATATGTTTCCTGCCGCAGGATGCGTTCTACTTTGGCATCGCGGCGATTGTTGCGCCAGTGGCCAACCAGTTGGGGATCAGCACCGAGCAGATCGCCGTTTCGTCGATGGTCGGCCAGGCCTGGCGTCTGGCCAGCCCGGTGATCCCGGCACTGTATCTGCTGTGTGATCGCTGTGAACTGAACTTTGTCGATTACCAGAAGCTGTTCTTCAAGCTGACCTGGCCGATCCTGTTCATCTACCTGTTCATGCATTCGATCACCGGCGCGATGCCGTTCTGAAAAATCGGCTGAGTGTAGTGAGATTTACTTTCACCGCACTGTTCACACCTCTGGCACGACCTTGGTCAGTATGTTGAGAACCCAACCAGTGGATAAGCGCTTACCGATGAACTGCGTGGCTCGACAGCGGTCGAACCTCACTGACTATGCATCCCTCACTACCCATCATTGTCCCCAACCGGGCGCAGACACTTGATGTACTGCGCCTGATGGGAACTCATCGCCCAGTGCTGATGCTGCCTGGCGGTGACGACGGTTATGGCACCCGCTGGGTGATAGATGGCCAGCAGGTGCCGCCTGCGATAATAAAGTACCTGATGGCAGAGGGTTTTGTGGCCGAAAGCGGCGTCACCGAATTCGGCGCACGCGAACTGACGGTAACCGACTCAGGCCACCGTTTCCGCGAGAAGGGGTTGCTCTGGTGGAAGAACCTGGGGGTTTTTCAACGCCTGAGCATCAGGATTTTTGGCTGACGCCGACGGTGTCTCAACTGAAGACTCAAGACCTCGGTGGTTTCCTTACTCCTGCTGGAAACGCCTAAAAACAAAAACACTTCAAGCGGGTTAAGGCCTTCCTATCGGCCATGGCCATCACGATCTTGATCCCAGTGCCTTGTTTAATCGCACCGAGAGTTCATTCAGCGTAGCCTCTGTTTCGGCGCCCAGATCGAAGATATTGGTCAATTGATCCGTTCTCGACAGGATGATCTCCTTGATACTTTCTTCCTGCACTTCGCGCATACCCAGGCTAACAAACTCGGTCGCCAGCTCATCGAGCATCAGGCGCGTGGTTTCCGATCCCGCGAAACGCGCGTCCTCATACTTCTTACTGAAGGCATGAATGGCACTGCCTAAAGACTGCAAAAGCGAGGCAATCTCGTCCTTCGTCTGCGCATTTTCCTGACGAGTTTGCAAGGCCAGAAGCTTTTCCTCCACGGTCTCCACAGCGATGGCCAGATGGTCTTTGAGTCGGCCACAGGCGTCCGGGTCACTCAGGGGCATATTGTCAACCAACACAGAGACATGCTCGAAGTTGAAGGCCGCCCGGTTCTTGAATTCGGCAATGGTTCCCTGACTACACACATGCTTGATGATTGATGAATGCAGCGGGCTGACTTCTCCGGCATGGTTGATCGTCATTTCAACCGTCGCCAGCCGCAACTGCACAGCTCCTTCCAGACGGAACTCCTTGAGCATGGTCAGAACCGCCTCGGCGACATTCGCATAGCGCTCGCATTTGTTCAGCGAACGCAGAAATTTGATCAGTACCGCATATTCGTCGAGATTGGACAGCACCAGCGTAGTGAGCATGTCCGACTCGTCGAGCCTGCTGCGCAGCGCGGACTTTTCTTCGGCAATACGCCGCAGGACTTCCACTTTCTGCTTGAGTATGGCCAGCTTGACGGGCTTGGCGATGAAGTCATCACCGCCCGCGTCATAACCGGTCAAACGCGATTCCAGATCGTCCAGGGCTGAAATGAAAATCACCGGAACATGAGTGCTGCTGGCCTGGCTCTTGATGTAGCGGCACAAGGTAAAGCCGTCCATTTCAGGCATATCCACATCCAGCATGAAGAGGTCAGGAATTTTGACCGCCATTCGCTCGATACAGGCTGCACCGGAGGGAAACGTCTCGACGGTATAGAGTTGTCCAAACGCCGACTCGATCATGAAACGGCCAGCGTCGACGTCGTCAACCGCGAAAACGGTGTATTCGCTTTGCATGACTACTCCCTAAAGCACTGTTGGACTTCTTATCACTTTCGGTATGATGATTATAGGCGCTTCACCTGGCCTCGGATGAATGCATCGCAAGAAACGCCTCAATCGACTGAGACAGCGCGTCGAGTTCGGTAAACAGCAATTCTTGCAGCTTGATGCACGTGCCGAAATCCGTTTGTAACGCCGCCGCTTCGAGGAGCGCGCAAAGACGCTGCGACCTGGCGGCACCGATCTGCGCCAGGCTCCCCTTGAGACGGTGAGTTCTCTTTTTAATCAATCCACTGTCATTTTTATCGACGGCACTGGCAATTTCAAGCCGGTCCGTAATCATCTGTTTGCTCACCATGGGCAGCATCATGAGAAGCATGGCCATATCGCCATCCATCATCTCCAGCGCCAAGCCGGTATCGAGAACCGGCATTTGCGTCAGATCCTGCCCCTCTCTTCCCGCCTCGATTCCGGGTGCCGGCACCTCGACTTCCACACTGCCCACTGACTTCGCTTGATTCAACAACTCCCCAATTTTGCTGCACAAGGCTCCGAAAGAAACCGGTTTTGCCAGGTAGTCCGTCATTCCGGCGGCGAGGCATTTCTCACGATCACCGGCCAGTGCATTCGCCGTCATGGCGACCACCGGCACGGCATGATCGATAACCCGGGAGGTGGCGTCGCGGATAAGGCGGGTCGCTTCATAGCCATCCATTTCGGGCATCTGACAATCCATCAGCACCAGATCGTAAGCGATCAATTCCAGGGCATGCACCGCCTCCAGCCCGTTAGCCACCACATCGACCGAATACCCGATCTTGCTGAGCATGGCCTGCGTCACCTTCTGGTTAACGATATTGTCATCGGCCAACAGGATACGCACCCCTAAGCCCTGTTTGGCGGCTTCGGCAACCGAGTAGCGGGTGATAATGCCGGACTCCGACAAACCATCGTTGACGCGTGCCAGCGCCAGCCCAATGCAGTCGTGCAACTCTTCCTTACGCACAGGCTTAGGCAGATAGCCAGCAAATCCGATTTTTTCCATTACTGCCGCATCGCCCCGCTGCCCCACCGAAGTCACCATAATCATCAGGGTTGATTTGAGTAGCGGATCAGCCATGATCTGGCGGCCCAGTTCTCGGCCATCCATGTCCGGTAATTGCTGGTCAAGCAAGGCTATCAGGAAGGGATTCTTCTGCGCCACCGCCTCACTTAGCAGTTTCAGCGCCGTCTCTCCATCTCCGGCCATTTCGAACGGCAACCCCCAGGCGGCCAGCAAGGCCGCCATCAGCTTGCGGTTAGTGTCATCAACCTCGACCACCAGAACACGCGCCGCATCGAGCTTTTCCGGAGACGGGGCCATATGCAGCCTTTTCACCTCGGTTTGCTTCTCCAGGCGAAGGGTGAACCAGAACGTCGAACCCTGGTTTTCTGTACTCTCAAGACCAATATCGCCGCCCATCAATTCGGTTAACTGCTTGCAAATGGCCAATCCAATACCGGTGCCACCGTATTTTCGCGTCGTCGAACTGTCGGCCTGAGAAAAAGGAGTGAATAACGCGGACTGATGCTCTCTGGCGATACCAATCCCGGTATCCTCGATTTCGAAACGTATCAGGGCAGAACGGTCAGTTCCGGAAACAAGCCTCACTCGGATGGACACTTTCCCCTTAGGGGTGAACTTGATGGCATTGCGCGCCACGTTGTAAAGGACTTGCCGAAGTCGGCCGGGGTCTCCTTTCAGATTCATGGGCACATCCGGATCGATCAGGCAACTCAGCTTCAGCCCGGCGGCTCGCGCTCTCAAAGCCAGCAGTTCAACCGCATCTTCTATGGTAGTCCGCAGATTAAAGTCGATAATCTCAATATCCACCCTGTCGGCTTCAATATTCGAAAAGTCGAGGATGTCATTGATCAGGCCGAGCAGATTTTCACCGCTCGTGCGAACCGTTTCTGCATAGTCCCGCTGCGCCTGAGTCAATGAGCTATCCAACAACAAACCGGCCATGCCGATGACGCCGTTCATCGGCGTTCGTAGTTCATGGCTCATATTGTCCAGGAACAAGCTCTTGGCCCGATTGGCCGACTCCGCCAAATCGCGGGACTGCCTCAGTGCCAACTCGTTGCGCTTGAGTTCGGTGATGTCATAGTTCACCCCGATCATGCGTAGCGGCTTGCCGTCGTCATCACGCAAAACGAGCGCTGCCGCTTTAATATACCGAACTTCCTCGTTGGGCCAAACCACTCTGAACTCGGTATCAAAGGGCTTTTCCCCACGCAACGCCTGGTTGATCTCCTCGTCACCCCGCGCCTTGTCTTCCGGGTGCAAGCCGTATTGCCAGGCCTGATAGGCTCCGGAAAAATCCTCTTCCCGAATACCATAGAGGGCATACATCCATTTATCCCAGACCAGCCGGTTCTCGACAACCTGCCAGTCCCACACACCGAGCCGAGCCGAATCTGCCGCAACGGAAAAGCGCTGATTAAGCAGAGCCACCTCGCTTCCAAGCGTTTCTGCTTCCTGTTCACGTTGCTGTACCTCGTCCAGCAGTGAATTGAACGACCCCGCCAGTTTTCCAAGTTCATCGTCGTGACCCACATCCAACCGCGATCTGATGCTTGATCTGGAATGCGCCATCGCTCTGACTTGCCTGACCAGATTTTCAAGCGGACGAACAATCCTGGAACCCAGCTTCCAGGCCAATGCGACCGCCGCCAGCAAAACGACAAGCATGCCCAGCAGATAATAATTTCTGAAACGAATGATCGGTTGATACGCTTCGGCTATCGGATAATTTACCGCCAGAATCCAGCCCGTCGATGGCAAACGCTTGAACGAGGAGAGAAGAGGAACACCTTTCGAACTCACCGTTTCCCCCGAGCCCTCAAAACCTTCAAGCGCCTGGTCAAACAGTACGTTCGCGCCAGGCATCACATCTCTTTTCATGATCCGCGAAGCATCCGGATGAATGATAACGGTTCGATTCGGGTCAAATAAATAGAGATAACCGGTTGAGCCGATGCGGGTGTTTTTTATGAAGCCGAAAATCCCTTCCTGCTCCAGAAGTTCAACCGAACCACACAACAAACCTTTGACGCTGCCATCATCTGCCCGAATGATGGCGGTCATCATGACGACCGGACGATTGTTCATGGCGGTGATAAACGGCGACGAAATCGTGGGTTTCCCGCTCGTCATGGTCTGCTTGAAATACTCCCGCTCAGAGAAGGAAGTGCCATAGAGCGTAGGCTCGGCAGGAACCGAGGCGACAAGTGTTCCGGTCTTGTCCAGAATAATCAGACTATGCTTGAAAAGGTTGCGGATACCAACACGGTTGTCCAGCCAGAGTTGCGCACTCCTTTGGTTGCTTGTGCTTTCCGCAGGGGCGACTTTTGCCACTTCGATCAGTGCTTCGTGTGCAGAAACGATATTGCCGTCGAGAACCGAGGCCAGGCTCGATATCGTCGAAAACTGCTGGTCAAAAATCAGTTGCTGGGTCGCTTGCCGGAAATAGCCATACGTTCCTGCGGCGATCAACCCCAGGATCAGGGCAATAAACACACTGATGGCTAGAATCAGCTGGTACCTGATGCTGGTAAATTTCATAACCAACCCTTGCACTCCGACATGAGAACGCACATTAACTAAACGGGATAGCCACACTCAACCTGAATGATTATCGGCCTTACCACAAAAAACGCAATTCAATAATGGGCGTCGCTGATCGGCAGCGATGGCAGGCAATTTTTCGCTGGAAGAGGCCGCTCGAGATGACCCACAGGCTGAGCGCGAAACGCCTCAATGCCAGTCTTTCGCCCCCTGCTCGGACTCGAACTGCTGACGATCACGTTCAAACAGCGCAGCGAGTTCATCGCGCCCGGCTTTGACTGCGGAAACACGGCTCACTTCATCCTTGAACACCGGAACCAGCGCTTCCAGATCGCGGATATTGTGGCGGCGGAAAATATTGGCCATGTCGCGCGCGCGAAAGCGATCAATGCCCAGAACCTCAAGCGTATGCCGCCCGGCCTTAAGGGCCGCCTCAAAGGTTTCCCGTTCAATGACTTCCACGCCGCGTGAACGCAGCTCGACGTAATGCCTGACATTGCGGGCACGAGCAATCATTTTCAGCTGGGGAAAATTCTTGCGCACGATGTCGGTGAGCAGCACGCTGTCTTCGACGTCATCAATGGCGTTGACGATCAACGCCGCCTGACCGGCACCCGCAGCTTGCAACAGATCAAGGCGCGCGGCATCGCCGTAAAACACCTTGTAGCCGTACTTGCGCAGCAGCTCGATCTGATCCGGGTCATGATCGAGCACCACGGCATCGATACCATTGGCAAACAGCAGGCGCCCGATGATCTGTCCGAAGCGGCCGAAACCGGCGATGATGACCGGCGCATCCTGGTGCTCAATGGTGTCCGATTCAACGCGTTGCGCAGCGGCGCATTCGACTCGCGCCTGCCACCAATCGTGCATCAAGAGAAGCAGCGGCGTGGTCGCCATCGACAGAGCCACAGTCATGTTGAGCAACGCCGCCCATTCGGGCGTCAGCACCCCCACCGTATGCGCCGTGCCAAAAACCACAAATCCAAACTCACCGCCCTGTGACAGCAGCAAGGCAAACAGCCAGCGCTGGCGAGAATTCACGCCGATAACTCTGGCCGTCAGCCACAGCGCAATGAGTTTGAGTGCAAGAAATCCGGTGAGCATTAGCACCAGAATCAGCGGCTGCTTCACCAGTAGACCGAAATCGATGGTCATTCCGACCGAGATGAAAAAGAGCCCGAGCAGCAAACCCTTGAACGGCTCGATATCGGTTTCCAGCGCGTGCCGGTATTCCGAACTGGCCAGCAAGACGCCAGCGACGAACGCCCCCAGGCCCATCGACAGCCCGACGAAGGACATGACCTGGGCGATGCCCATGACCAGCAGCAGGGCGAAGGCGGTAAACACCTCGCGCAGATTGGTCCGGGCCACCAGACGCAAGAGCGGGCGCATGCAATACAGGCCGATGACGATCACCGCGGCAAGCGCGCCCAGGGCCTTGCCGATATCCATCCACCCGGGGGCATGAGGACTGGCCCCGACGCCACCGGCCGCCGCGACACCGAGCAAGGGGATGACCGCGAGCAGGGGAATCGCCGCCACGTCCTGAAACAGCAGAACCGCAAAGCCCGACTGGCCGGTAGGCGTCAACAGGAGGTTGCGCTCTTTCATGGTGGCGATGGCAATCGCCGTCGATGACAGCGCCAGTGCCAAGCCGACGACCAGCGCCGCTCGCCAGTCGAGTCCGAGCGCAACGGCGCCGAGCGAGAGCGCCAGACCGGCCAGCCCCATCTGCATCGCTCCACCGCCGAAAACGCCCTTGCGCATCTCGATCAGGCGCTTGGGTTCGAGTTCGAGGCCGATGACAAAGAGCATCAACACCACGCCCAGTTCAGAGAAATGCAGAATGGAATCAACATCGGAAACCAGCTGCAGCCCCCACGGCCCGATTACCACCCCGGCGATCAGGTAGCCGAGAACGGCGCCGAGCTTGAAACGCCAGGCAATAGGTACACAGATGACTGCCGCCGCTAGATAGATCAACGCATCATTGAGCATTACTCGTCTCCCTTTCCAGCAGGATGCGAAGACCGCCAAGCGATCAGCCGCTCACGAAAATCCTGTGCCACAACCGACATTTCCTCCTCGGAAATGGCATGCGCACCATGCAGCGTCATCGACGGTTCCCACTCCATGCCGCTGAACCTCGCGGTCTGGCGGATCGGCGCCTCGACCTCGGCAAAGGGCAACTGATGCGCGCCGCTCTCGGAAAAAGAAGACTCTTGCCCGCCGGTCGTTGTGACCCACAGGCAGTGCTTACCGCGCAGTGCATCCCCACCCTTGCCGTAAGCCAAGCCATACCCCAGCACCACGTCAAACCAGTGTTTCAGCATCGCCGGGACGCTGTACCAATATAGCGGGTGCAGCCAGACCACCAGATCGGCGCGCAGCAGGGCCGCCTGCTCGGCAG
>JBAXHE010000093.1:0-11425 GCA_037139055.1 Betaproteobacteria bacterium
TTGACGGCATTGCTGACCAGATTGATCAGAATCTGCGAGAGGCGGAGTGGGTCGCCAAGCAGCCGGTCCGGGGTCGCGGGGTGAATCGATTTAACCAGGTGCAGACCCTTGGCCCTGGCGCGCTCGGAGAGCATCGATAGCGCACTATCAACCACTGTGGTCAGAACGAAATTGCTTTCCTCAAAGCTAAGGCGGCCAGCTTCGATTTTGGACAGGTCGAGGATGTTGTTTATGATGCCGAGAAGATGTTGCGCGGCGTCGTTGATTTTGCCCAGCCGGGATAGTGAAACGTCGTTGCTGCTTTCTTTCTTCAGGATATGGGTCAGGCCGATGATAGCGTTCATCGGAGTGCGGATCTCGTGGCTCATGTTGGCCAGGAAGCTGCTCTTGGCCCGATTTGCGGCTTCGGCGGCATTTTTGGCCTCGGCGAGTTCCGAGGTGCGACGGGAAACCAGTTCCTCCAGATGATTGCGATAGTTTTCAAGTTCGGCTTCGGCGTGCTTACGCTGGCTGATGTCGATGTCTACGCAGAACATTTCTGGGGTGCGGCCAGGAATAGAGACATGCGCATGGCTGGAAATGACCTCGACCGGTGATCCGTCCTTGCGTTTCAGGGTAAGCTCGCCGCTCGGGATAGGGCGTCCTGTGGCCATCATCTCGGCGACCGAGCGGCGAACATGATCAGCCATCCCGGGCGGAATGATCAGATCCAGCAGGCTCTTGCCGATGGCCTCCTCCGCGCTGTAGCCATATAGGGCTTCCGACGCCTTGTTCCAGTACAGGGTGGTGAGGTCCGGGCCGTAGCCCTGAACGGCCACTGACGGGATTTCCCAGAACAGCTTGCGGAAGCGCAGTTCGCTTTCCTGCAATGCTGCGCTGGCTTGTTTTCGTTCGGTGACGTCCATGCAGTAACCGATATACCCGAGGAAGGTGCCCTCGGCGTCGTAGCGCGGGCAGCCATCGTCCTGTATCCAGCGGTAGCTGCCGTCATGGTGTCGCAGGCGGTAGTCCATGCTGAATTTTTCACGCTGGTCGAAGGCGTTGACATAGGTCTGCAGGCAGGCCTGGAAGTCATCGGGGTGTACGCCTTCAGTCCAGCCGTTACCGATTTCCTGTTCGAGCTTGCGGCCGGTGAACGCCAGCCAAGTCTTGTTGAAATAATTACACAGCTTGTCAGTTCCGGAGGTCCAGATCAGCGCCTCTCCGGAATCCGCCAGGGTCCGGTACTGTTGTTCGCTCTCGATCAACTGTTTCTGTGCTTTCTGGCGCTCGCTGACCAAGGCGTTGATGCGGAGGACGACGATGCCGAACAGAATCAGGCTGAAGAACATCCCTGTTGAAATGGTCAGGAAGGCGTTATGGCGAACGTAGGCGGACTGGCGTTCGAGCGTGCCGATATAGTGCTGGTGCTCGTTCTTGAGCTGATCGAAACCCAGACTCAGCCGGCTGAGTGCCGAATTTCCCTGGTTGATGATGGCGCTACGGTTCCCCGTGAGATGGCCTGAGCGGCTGGCCGAGACGGTATTCTTGGACCAGTCGAGTATTTCGAGTGTCCGTGTTTCTACTGGAATATAGAGCCAGGTCTCTACCGGATTGCCAGCACGGGCCCGATTGAGTTCGTCAAGTTGCTGTCGGGCCCGATCGGCCAGGGTCAGGCTGGCATTGAGGAAGCGAATGTCGTCGGTGAGCAGGAAGCTGAAGATCTGGGTCATGTGCTGGGCGACGCTGGAAAAGGCATCGGCGCTGCGGACATACAGCATCTCGCTTTGCGATAAGCGGGCATTAATTTCAGAAACCTGATATTGCGCGCGAATCGAGGTCAGACTGATGAACATCAGTAATACCATGCCGATGGCGAGCCCCGTGGTGGCTGCTTTGCCGATTTCCCACGAATAGTCTTTTTGTGAACAAACCAGAAGAAACGATGCCGTACCGAGAAGAATGAATAACGTGGCGGTGTCGCCGGCCATGACGTTGAGTCCCAGCCAGCCAAAAACTCCAAGCAGGGGAGAGAAATAGGTGCTCAGCGACGCCGTTGCCAGTCCCACCAGCAGCAGGCAGCTTAATGCGCTGATGAGTACCATCATGCGGTTTGTTTTGCTGCGCAGGCTGGAGACCAGCGAGGTGCACAGCAGGACGAAACAGAGCGCTGTTTCGGGCGCCATCCGGAAGGGGTATTTGGCGCTGGCCGGGGTGCTGCCATTCGCGACGATCAGCGTATCGATTCCAAAATCCTGGTTGAAAAGGTATTCGCTCAGGGTGAGCAGAGCAATAAGGGCGGTTAATAGGGCGAACCCCGAACCGGCGATGAGCAGCAAGCGCATGGTGACCGGGCTTCCCGTGTCGCGCTGTTGCAGTCGGAACAAGGCGAGGAGCAGCGACAGACTGACGAGGATGAAAGACAGCGCGGTGTTGGGTTTCATCGGCAGCCAGTCGCTCAGGATGTTCTTGAATGAATTCAGGTCGAGCAAGTGGCCGGTCAAGGCCGTGCAGCTGAACAGCAGGGTCAGCACTGCGGTCAGGAGGGCGATCCGGCGGGCGGTGTCGGTCAGGTGGCGACTTTGCATGCGTAAGACTCAGGGGTTGAACAATTCATCAGTGTGCCGATGCGAGCGGGACAAACGCCCCGTTCTGAATACGGACGATAAAGGTTTCGCCCTGCGTATCGCCGTTGCGGTCAAAGGTGATTCGTCGCTGGGTGCCGGAAAAGCTGCCTTGCGATAGCAGTTTCTCCTTCAGCGACTGCCCGGCGGCCTTCTTTTCCAGGGCTTCAAAAATGACGTTGGCAGCGTCGAAGGCGAATAGTCCGGCGAAGCCTGGTTCCTGTTTGAAACGTTGGATATAGGCCTGACGGAAAGCTAGGTAGGCCGGTTGCTTGCTATCCCGGTCGTGGAACTGGGCCACCGAGAGGCCTTCAACGTCCTTGCCACCCAACTCAATCAGCCGTTCAGTGGCCGCCCATTCCGAGGTGCCGAGGGCGATTTTGGCATTCAGTTTGCGAACGCTCTGGCTGAGCATCGCCGCGTCGACCGAGTTGGACAGGATGATCAGCCCGTCGGGCTTGTCGGCCAGTGCTTTGCGCGCCAGGCCGGCGAAGTCCAGATCGTCGCTGGAGCTGAAACTGACCGGCGGCAGCAGGGTGCCGCCGGCGGCAGCGAAAATCTGGTTGAAATCCTTGAGCCAGCTTTCGGTGTACGAGCGGTTGCGCAGATCATAGACAAGCCGCAGCCGACGCAACCCCAGAGCATTGAAGTGGTGCTCGGCGCTGGTTTTGACGAAGTTGCTGGTCGCCGGGATGATGCGAAAGAAATAATCATCGAGTCCGGAAAGGTCGGCCGTGGTGGCTGTCGGGCTGATTAAGACCACCTGTGCCTGATTGGCCAGCGGGACGGTGGGAATGGCCATGGCGCTGGTCATCGGCCCGATGACCGCAGCCACTTTGAAATCAATGAGCCGGGCCATGGCCTTGCGGGCGCTTTCCGCATCCTGCTGGTCGTCGGCTTCGATGAGCTCGATCGGGCGCCCCTTGATGCCACCGGCTGCGTTACGCTGCTCGACAGCCAGTTTGACGCCGTTGAGGCCGCCAATCCCCAGGTCAGTGACGCGCCCGGAGAGCCCGCCGAGGTAGCCCAGATGCAAGGGCTCTGACGGCGAACAGGCGCAAAGGCCGAATGCCGCTGCAGATATCGCCAGGAAAGTGTGCCGTATGCGTAACATGGTGAGCCCCTTGGTTCTTCTCAAGTGAGTGGGAGGCCGGTCAGGCTGGGGGGTGCTTATGCCAAGTGTCGTCTGAGCGTATCTTCGCAAATTGGTTCGGGCGTGGCTATCCGTAGTTTGTGCAGAAAACTGCGGGAACTACGTAGTTGGTGTGATGGCGTGCTTTAGTTCCACTGCGGGCAATCGGCGGCGAGGCTTTTCAATTCTTGGCGAATCGTGCGGTGGTCGGGGCAGAGTTGTTCAACGACCGCCCAGAAACGGGGGCTGTGATTCATTTCGCGCAGGTGCGCCAGTTCATGAATGACAACGTAGTCGACGACGTGGCGGGGGAAATGGATCAGCCGCCAGTTGAGGCGGATGCCGCTGCTCAGACTGCAACTGCCCCAGCGCGTCCGGGCGGCGGATAAGGACAGAGGCGGCGGCGTGAGTTTGAGGGCCTGGGCATAATGCGCGAGGCGCTCGATAAACAGACTGCGGGCTTTTTCACGCAGGGCTTTTTCCAGAATGCGCGGGGCATCGGTCGGGGTGCGCAGGAAAAGGGTCAGGGCGGGTGTTTCGCGTTCGTTCCAGAGCACACGGTTGCTGCCCAGCGCCAGCCGGATTTCCAGTGCGCCGCCGAGCATCGGCAAGTGCATGCCGTCTAGAAATTTCAGTGGCTCGGGGCGGCGACGCGTTCGCCACTCGTCAAGTTTTTGCGTAACCCAGTCGCCATGACGCAGGATCAGCGTCTCGACATCGGCCAGAGAGGCACGCCGGGGCGCGCCGACGCGCAGGCCGCGATGGTCGATGGACAGGCCGATGGTGCGCCGCTTGGCGCGGCGCAGGATGTAGGGGACGATGCGATCGCCGAGGGCGATGGTGCGCGAACTTTCATCTTCGGCCAGCGGTTTTTCGCCGGCCAGCAGAGGCTCAGTGGGCCATGGCATGGGCTGCATCAGGGTAATGATGCGGAGAGATGCGGCGCATCTCGCTCTCGATCCACTGTTCGACCAGTGCGGTGATTTCTTCCGCGCTTTTTCCCTTGGGGTCGATGGCTGGGCCGATGCTGACGGTGATCAGCCCGGGTTTCTTGACGAAAGCATTTTTGGCCCAGAACTCGCCGGCGTTGTGGGCGACCGGAACGACCGGCACGCCGGTGCTGACCGCCAGTTGCGCGCCGCCGGGTTTGAAGCGGCGGGTCTGGCCGGGAGCGATACGTGTCCCTTCAGGGAAAATGGCCACCGAGAAACCCGAGTTCAGTCGTTCGCGGCCCTGTTGGATGACTTGCCGCAAGGCGTCCTTGCCGGCGCTGCGGTCGATCGAAATCATGCGTGCTGCGGCGAGTCCCCAGCCGAGAAACGGGATCATCAGCAGGGATTTCTTCATCACGAACAGCAGCGGTGGAAAAATCGCCTGCAGGCCGACGGTTTCCCAGGCGGACTGGTGTTTGGAGAGGATGACCGCCGGGATGGAAGGGATGTTTTCACGGCCGATGACCTGATAGTGAAGGCCGAGAACGATGCGGCAGAGCGCCAGAAAAAGGGTATACCAGCTGGAAATGATGACGAAGCGCAGCTTGATCGGGAGCGGGTAAGCCAGCACGACGAGCAGACCGGCCGGCGCTGTGATGACAACAGAGAGCAGGGCGAAGAGCAGTGAGCGGAGAAAGGCGATCATAAGCTCAGAATGTGGCTGACGGCGGCTTCCAGATTGGCAAATACCAGGGTGCCTTCGGGGATGTCACCTTCGTTCTGGGTTTTCTGGCCTTTGCCGGTCAGGACAAGAATTGGTTTGGCTCCGGACGTTGCTGCGGCTTGCAGGTCACGCAACGAGTCGCCGATGGCAAAGGACTTGCTCAGGTCGTGGTTGAAGCAGGCCGCAATCCGCTCGAACATGCCGGGTTGGGGTTTGCGGCAGTTGCAGTTGGAGTCGGCGGTGTGCGGGCAGTAGAAAATGGCGTCAATGCGGCCGCCCGCAGTTTGCGCGGCCCGGTGCATCTTGTTGTGGATGGCATTGAGCGTGTCCATGTCGAACAGGCCGCGTCCGACGCCGGACTGGTTGGTGGCGACCACCACCTTGTAGCCGGCCTGGGTCAGCCGGGCGATGGCCTCCAGGCTGCCGGGAATGGGATTCCATTCGGCCGGAGTCTTGATGTAGTGCTCCGAATCGAAATTGATAACGCCGTCGCGATCGAGAATGACTAGTTTCATACACCCAGCTTTGAAATGTCGGCGACCGCGTTGAGTTGGTCGAATAGCGTTTTGAGCAGGCCGAGACGGTTGGCACGCACGGCCGGATCGTCAACGTTGACCATCACTTTATCAAAGAAGTGGTCAACTTCGGTGCGCACGTTGGCCAATACCTTGAGCGCCTCGGCATAGGACTGGGCAGCGACGTGCCGGGCAACGACGGGAGCAATCTCCTGGACGCGGGCGAACAGGGCTTTTTCGGCATCTTCGACGAGCAGTGCGGCAAGCGGTGCCGGGATTTGTCCTTCAGCCTTCTTGAGGATGTTGCCGATGCGCTTGTTGGCCGCGGCGAGCGCTTCGGCTTCGGGCAGGGCAGAGAAGGCACGTACGGCGGCCAGTCGTTTCGGGATGTCGCCGAGGCGGTCGGGGCGTTGGCTTACCACCGCATCGACTTCTTGCGGGGTGTACCCTTGCTCGCGCAAATTGCCGGCCAGGCGATCGTAGATGAAATCTTTTACCGCGTTGAGGTTGTGGTTGAATTCGCCAACTTTGTTGAACTGGGAGAAGGCACACTCCAGCAATTGGGTCAGCGGCAAATCCAGATCGCCTTCGGCGAGCATGCGGATCACGCCCAGTGCGTGACGGCGCAGCGCGAACGGGTCCTTGTCGCCGGTCGGAATCTGGCCAATACCGAACATGCCGGCCAGGGTTTCCAGTTTGTCGGCCAGCGCCACGATGGTGCCGACGCGACCGCGCGGGAGCGTGTCGCCAGCGAAGCGCGGCTTGTAGTGATCTTCGATGGCATCCGCCACTTCAGGCGGCAGGCCGTCATGCTGGGCATAGTAGCGGCCCATGGTGCCTTGCAACTCGGGAAATTCGCCGACCATATCGGTCAGCAGATCGGCCTTGGCCAGCAGCGCGGCTTGTTCGCCCTGCTGCTGCAGGACATCGTCACCCAGACTGGCAGCAATGGCGCGGGCAATCGCCGCGACGCGCTGGGCGCGTTCGCCCTGAGTGCCGAGCTTGTTGTGATAAACCACCTTGGCCAGACCGGGCAGGCGTGATTCGAGCGACTTCTTGCGGTCTTGGTCGAAGAAGAACTTGGCGTCGGCCAGGCGCGGGCGAACAACGCGTTCGTTGCCCCCGATGACCGCACTGGGGTCGTCGGGCGTGATGTTGCTGACCACCAGGAACTTGTTGGTGAGCTTGCCATTGCCGTCAAGCAGCGGGAAATATTTCTGGTTGGCCTTCATCGTCAGAATCAGGCATTCCTGCGGGACGGCGAGGAACTCCTGTTCAAACTGGCCGGTCAGGACGTTGGGCCGCTCGACCAGCGCCGTGACCTCGTCGAGCAGGGCGTCATCATCGATCGGTTGAGCACCGGCCTGGCTGGCGGCGATAGCGAGCTGGCGGGCGATTTCGGCACGGCGCTCGGCGAAGCTGGCGATGACCGCGCCGTCGTCCTTCAGTTTATCGGCGTAGCTGTCGGCGTCGGTAATGACCACCGGGTCAATGCGGGCCTCGAAGCGATGGCCATGCGTGGTATTCCCGGCTTGCAGTCCCAGCACGGAAATATTCACGACCTCTGAGCCATGTAGCGCGACCAGCCCATGCGCCGGGCGGACAAAATTGACGCTGCTCCAGCCGTCGGCCAGTTGATAGGTCATGACCTTGGGAATCGGCAACGCGGCGAGTGCGGCTTCCAGCGCTTTCTGCAAGCCTTCGGCCAGCGTGGCGCCCTTGGCCAGGCTGTCGTAGAACAGCACTTCGGCCTTGCCGTCGTTTTCGCGGCGCAGAGAGGGTACGCAGGAAACGCCAGCACCGAGTGCCGCGAGCTTCTTTAGCAGCGCCGGAGTGGCGTTGCCAGACGCGTCGAGTCCGACGGCGACCGGCATCAGTTTTTGCACCACCGGTTTGTCAGCGGCTAGCGCCGAGACGGCGGTGACGTGTGCAGCAAGGCGGCGTGGCGAGGCATAGGCAGTGACGGTTGCGGTGGATGTTGCCAGGCCCGATTGCACCAGCGAGTTGGCCAGCGTGCTGGCAAAGACCTCGCCGAGCTTCTTCAAGGCCTTGGGCGGCAGTTCTTCGACAAACAGTTCGACAAGCAGATTCTTGGCGGTCATTTAGGCGACTTTCTTTTCAATCTGGGCCAGGACCTCGTCGGCCCAGGCTTTCGGTGCCATCGGGAAGCCACGGCGGGCGCGGCTTTCCAGGTAGCTTTGCGCGACGCTGCGCGCCAGGTTGCGGATGCGGCCAATGTAGGCCGCGCGTTCGGTCACCGAAATCGCGCCGCGCGCATCGAGCAGGTTGAAGGTGTGCGCGGCCTTGAGGATTTGCTCGTAGGCCGGCAGCGCCAGTTGCGCTTCGATCAGGTGCTTGGCCTGTTTTTCATGGGCCGAGAAGGCAATGAACAGGAAGTCGGCATCCGAGTGTTCGAAGTTGTACGCTGACTGCTCGACTTCGTTCTGGTGGTAGACGTCGCCATAGGTCAGCTCCTTCGTCCACTGCAGGTCGAAAACGTTTTCAACGCCCTGCAGGTACATGGCCAGGCGTTCCAGACCGTAGGTGATTTCACCGGTGATCGGCTTGCAGTCGATGCCGCCGACCTGCTGGAAGTAGGTGAACTGGGTCACTTCCATGCCGTTCATCCAGACTTCCCAGCCCAGGCCCCAGGCGCCGAGCGTCGGGTTTTCCCAGTCGTCCTCGACGAAGCGGACGTCGTTCTTTTTCAGATCGAAGCCGAGTGCTTCCAGCGAGCCCAGGTACAAATCAATAATGTTTTCAGGTGCCGGTTTCAGGACGACCTGGTACTGGTAGTAATGCTGCATGCGGTTGGGGTTTTCGCCGTAGCGGCCGTCCTTGGGGCGGCGCGACGGCTGGACGTAAGCGGCTTTCCACGGTTCCGGGCCGAGGGCGCGCAGAAAGGTGGCGGTGTGGCTGGTACCGGCGCCGACTTCCATGTCGTAAGGCTGGAGCAAGGCACAGCCCTGTTTGTCCCAGAAGGTCTGGAGACGCAGAATGATTTCCTGAAATGTTGGCATGTAAGGCTTCGATCAAATGCTTAAAGAAGCCGATTTTACTTGGTTTTGTGCCCAACAAGAAGCTGCGCGGTCACGCAAGGGAGCAGGGTTAAAGCAGCTCTGCCGTTGCCGCTCAGGCGGCAGGAGTATAAGAGAAACAGATCCGCCGGAATTCAGTACTGGACTACTCAGGCGAATGGCATTAAAGTCTTACGCAAATTGGCCGGAATATCTGCTTTCAGGGGTTGTTTTGGAGGTCCTTTTCCGGCCACAAGCGGTCATTCAATAAACACCCGCAAAACGGTCGTTCAGTATTTTAAAAACACACCAACAATATAAAAAGAGACTTATTTCTATGCTTAGCATTGGCTGTTTTTGAGCTCATAAGCACTTATTTCTTGAAATGTCTCATTTGGCAAAAATGCAAATAGTCTTAGGGAGAAAATATGTGTGAATTCTGGCAAAAATACTACGATCAGATGCTCCCCTATATTAAAAAATCATTGGGAGTTATTTTTCTCGCTGTAAGTCAAATTGCATTCGCAAATCCTGAAACATGGGTGCTTGATGATGGCGTTACCGATATTACTCCGGTATATGTTATGACCCATTCGCAAGAAAATAGCTTCACTTTTGTGCGAGCAGATTTTTGGTTCATTAGTGCAAAAAAGTCGGTTAAGTTGCAAGAATCAGGGTCGGTCAGCGTAAATGGAGTTGAGTTGCGTGGTGAACCGTCCAAGGGATATTCATATGTGGGAAATATTCCAGTAACAGAAGGAAAAATTACATTTCGAGTAGTTCGCGGCGAGGGCCAAGTGCTTGAACACACCTTTGAATTGCCAGTATTAGACATTCTTGAATTTCCCAAAACCTATCAGCCGTACGAACCCATTCAAGTGCCCGTGAAATATACAGCTGCATCGGTAGGTGAAACTGTTATCAACATGAACATTGAAGTGCCTGGACGTAATTTTCCATTTAATTCTCGTATCGCGCCTGATCATGTTTTGCTTAATCCCATCATCAAAGTTCCTCTGCCAAAAGGCACATTTTCAGCCAAGATATATCGGCAACACCGCACACCACTTAAAGAAATTTCAAATTCGAAAACTGGCTGGGCTGTAGCAACCAATAGCAGAAGCTTTACGATTGATATATTGGAGACTAAGTAATTAGTTTCAGGTTTGCCGGTAAAAATAGGGGGAAATAAATTGGGCTTTTTGCGCATTCTTCTTTGTCTGGCTGTACTCTTCTCAACCAAAACAATGGCACAGGATGTTGATTCTATTGTCATGGATCGTAGCAAGGAGCCATATTGGGTCTTAGTGCGCGTTCCGAATGAATCGCTTGAAACCATCAAATCAAAAATACAGCCAGGATCAAAAGTTGAGATCGTAAGTTGGTCAGACTTCAAATCAGATCCAGTCATGTACGTGGGATCTGTAATTGTAAAAAATGAATATCCTGACTCAAACCTTTTGAAGGGTACTCTTGCACTACTTGAAAAATTCCCCAGAACACCATTTGGGATAACGTGGACCGGTGGAATTGCATTTACGTACAATGACTATCGGCATACCGAACGTATTTTTAAGTTATACAGTGAGCATCCAGAAGAGTACGAGAGAACCAAAGTTTCAAGTGATCGACGTCGCGACCCGATATTCCCAGCAAATCATCTTGAACCCCTCTTGGCACAAAAACCTGCGTTCGACCATGATCGCCTGGTTGTTATCTTGATGAGCAATGAGACCATCAAGATACTAAAACAATTATGTGATGAAAAATTCCCACCGTACTCTCCGCAAAATGAAACTGCTTACCTTAAATCTCCTTATTCAAAAATAGTTTCAGAGCGAGCGATAGAGGTCTATGGCGAATCGAGTAAGCAACCCGGGTTACTTAAAGGTTTGGAATACGCCAGAAATTCTACTGCTGCTGATTTCCAGAAAATGGATGACGAAACTCTTAAAATTAAATGTGCTGAATTTCCGCAGTTAGTTGAGAAGCTTGTCAAATCCTTATCCAAGTAACGTTTGGATTATTCAGCCTTGTCTTTCAAGCAAGAGAAAAACTTAGTTGTTGACGGTCTGCTTTCAATGCGAATGAAGGTCGGCTTCGGGTCGCGAATGTTGGTTGGCTATCTTGGAAAGCAGCCACTAGACAAGAATGCAGATTGAATAGAAACTAGCGGCCAGAAGCAGCCCTCCGACAAACCTGCCGAAACCGGACATTCAACAAGGCCGCTATGCTCAAAACAATCGTGAAAGCATTTGATTTGATTACTCGTCAGGTTAAATTCTGCCTTGCTCTTGCCATGCTATGTGTTGTTTTTGGCTGCGCACCACTTCCGCAAAACAACACAGCAACTGAGATGGACACACTGTACGCGCACGGATTAGCCGCATACAGTAGTAAGGATTATGCCGCATCATTGATTGTATTTCGGCAGTTGGCCGATCGCGGATATGCGCCCGCTCAATATAACCTCGGCGTCATGTACGATAACGGCCATGGGGT
>JBAXHE010000094.1:0-11298 GCA_037139055.1 Betaproteobacteria bacterium
AGGCGGCCGAGCAAACCACCGAACGCATCATCACGCTGATGGTCATCTTCCTGCTACAGACCCTGATCCTCCCAATCGCCCTGCTCTGGGTTCTTTGGGGCATCGTCAGAAGAATTTTCAAGATTGTGCCAGCCGCTTATCGAGGCAATGCCCCGTAGAATTCAGGTTATTCTTTTCACTCCCTGACCGGGCTGCGCGGTGGCGACGCTGAGCACTCCGATCAAGGCGGCAAGACGATAATTCTGCGGCGAATGGCCACCTTATTCTCCGCAAATAATGCGTCGTATAACTTGCCTTTGCGGAGAATAGGCGCGACAATCTCCGCATGAAACGCGACGAATCCACCTACATATGGCAATCTGCCGACTGGCCGAACTGGCGCTATGACCTCACTGCACTGGTCGAGCCGCTGTCGCGCGTTAGCCACGCACAAGGCCACCTGATAGGCCGGCTGGCCGACATCGGCATGGCCTTGCGCGATCAAGCGAGCCTCATCGCGCTGACCGAAGACGTGCTCAAGACTAGCGCAATCGAAGGTGAGACACTCGACGTTGAAGCCGTGCGTTCCTCGATTGCCCGTCGATTGGGCGTTGACATTGGCGCACTCGCGCCAATCGATCGTCATATCGAAGGGGTCGTCGACATGGTGCTCGATGCCACCACGCATTGCGCCGACGCATTGACGGAAGATCGGCTGTTTTCCTGGCATGCCGCACTGTTCCCTACCGTCTACAGCGGGCTGGCCCATATCCGTAGCGGAAGCTGGCGCGACGACGCCAACGGCCCGATGCAAGTCATCTCCGGCCCCATCGGCCGTCGGAAAGTTCATTTCGAAGCGCCTCCCGCCGACCGACTGACCCGCGAGATGGCTCGCTTTCTCGATTGGTTGAATGGCAACAGCACGGACCACCCCGTCCTGAAAGCCGGACTCGCGCACCTCTGGCTGGTCACCCTACACCCCTTCGACGACGGCAACGGCCGCATCGCGCGTGCCCTTGGCGACCTGCTGCTGGCACGAGCCGACGGCAGCCCACAACGCTTCTACAGTCTATCGGCACAGATCCAGCGCGACCGGCGCGATTACTACGACACCCTCGAACGCACGCAAAAAGGTGACCTCAACATAACGGAATGGCTGCACTGGTTCCTCGACACCCTCGGGCGCGCCATCGACAGCGCGCAACTCACGCTGGATGCCGTACTCGGCAAGACGCGATTCTGGCAACTCTGGGCCACTACACCGATGAACGAGCGGCAGATCAAGCTGCTCAACAGCCTGCTCGACGGTTTCGACGGCAAGCTCACCAGCAGCAAATGGGCGACGATTGTCAAATGCTCGGCGGATACTGCTTTGCGGGACATCAACGAGCTTGTTGCACTGGGAGTTCTGGAGAAGTCGGCGTCGGGAGGAAGAAGTACTTCCTATGAGATCAAGGCAAGGTAGATGATTCAGACCATCGACGGGCGCTGCGAAATCGCATTCCGTTAGTCACCGAATCGCGCAAAACTGACCGGCTCTTGACGACCCAAAGCCGTCTGTCGCTACCGAGTAAAGCGGACCTTCAACGTAAAACTAACCGGCGCTGCGCGGCTTTATCGCTCAACGTCCAGCGACCGTAGGGAGCGGGGTCGAGCGCAAGGTTAGAATGGACCATTACAGGCTGGAAAATTCAATAATTTCTTGCCCCATGAGTAGGCAGGCTCCCGGCATTTGCGCGTATATAAAGTGCATGCGGTACTCGCCTTTATATATAAAGCCCCAGACTTCCAAAACGTCGAAAGTTTGAGATTTGTTACGCGGGTTACGCATAGGTCCGAGGACTTTCACAGTTTTGTCTATCTCGATACGATCATCCGGACCGGCGTGAAAACTTAGAAGCTTTTGAGCTTGTTTCGTCGCTGCATCCGCACAGCGATGATTCGGGTCGCCATAAGCTAGGTTTGCCACTACCAACAGTACTGCGAAGGCAATTTTATGCACGGTGAATCTCCTAGGTATGAGTTCTAACGAAGCCGTAGAAAAAGTGTTGTCATTGTGACCGGCTGCTTCTCAGTAATTCAACCATCACTCCCGACCCAAAGGCGACTTTCTGGCCTTCTGTAAGTCAGACGTTCGAACGTAAAACTAACCGGCGCTGCGCGGCGTTTTATCGCGCTTCATCTAGCGGCCGAAGGGAGCAGCCTTGAGCGCAGGGTTAGCCGCCGATAGCCATTGGAGCCAAACAGCATGAATTGGCACAGTGCGCCTTAGCACTTCTCGTTTTCGATTTCATTTGACTTCGAGAACGTCTGATCGTCTGAACTCGATAAGACCAAGCTCATCATTCCCAATTACTCGGCCCGGAAGTTTCCCGTCATTCACCGACAATGTGTAGGTGAAGGATTTTGTTTTTATTTCCTTGACGGTAGATGAACCCATGCGACCTGATACGTGCTCACGAAACAATTCGTAGGCCCGTCCAAGGCAGCTTGATAGGACAGATGCCACTTCTGCTCTCGTTTGAGACGAGTCGACTGAAAATAGAGTGTCAGGGCTAATGATATAGCGCGCTCGCCAAGGCTTATCGGTGGCACTCGGCAGCTCAACATTCAGGGTGCAAAATACATTAAACGATTTGTCATCGATGAAGATTATGTTTGCGGCTGGCACAAGAGCATATTGGCGTTCCTGGGGCTGAACCTGCACTTGAAGGGTTGGCACGGCAGTATGCAAGGTATCTGCTAAGTCGAGAGCAAACAGGTCGCCTATCGAAGATGCTCGCCCGGTGTTCTTTGACTGTGCATATGTGTAATTGATCAGGGCACCGATGGGGCCAAGTAGCAGGCCTGCCGCAAGACTGCCGCTTGCCCCAGACACACCAAAATAGCTATTCGGAACGCTGGTGGCACTGAATTTTTCTCGTTCTGTAGGTAGTCTCGCCGCGATATACGCCGTAGTTTCAGCACTTGTGCTAATTGGTGGGGATAAGGGTGTAACGGTCACGCAACCAGCTAGAGCAACGGCTAGGCAGTAAATCGATTTTCTGAAAATTGAGGTCATTCTTGCTCCTAAATTGAAATCAACGCAATCGGTGCAGGACTTTATCAAAGGCGGCTAACGTTTGACGTATCGATAGGGGGCAGACCACGTATATATTCCAGCATCATCCATAGCCTATCATTTTGCAGATTCAGTTACGGTGGCCGGTACCGCAAATGGCGCCTCTTTGACTTTAACTATCTGACGAATAAGCTTTCTGAGCCTATCGATCTCTGGGCCTTCTTCCCAAGGATAAAGTACTATTTTGCCAACATCGGCGTTGATGATTGCACCAACTATCGCCATACCGATCGCGCCACCAACAGCACCCACTCCAGCAGCTTGACCGTAGCTCATCCCACTCTGGGGATTCATACTTCGCCCTATTACCCCTCCAAGCGCGCCGCCAATGCGCCCCCAGCAGTCATGTCAATCAAGTTTAGTTTTGAGGTCAGAGGGTCCTTAATCTGTGCGAACGACGAACAATTAATATCGTCTGGCGGTACTGACGGAGGTACAGCGGCGGTTGAAAAATAGCTATAAAGGCGAGGCGTTGTCTGGCGGTCATGAGGAATCCAAAATCCTCCGTCGCGTGCATTTTTTGCATCAGCAGACTGGAGTGAATAAGGCCATCCGGAAAAGCCGCCTGGTGGCGCCCTGTAGAAAGTCCCCTCGGCATCCTCCCTCTCAGCGATGTAAGGTCCGCGTTCAAGTCTTGTCTCCATGACAAGGTTGAATAGCCCTCTATTCACAAAAAAAGACATTGGGGTTTGCAGGTAAATGCAAGTCATTGAGTCAGGTACGCGAAGCTCTTCCGGCTTGTGTGTGGTTGCGCATCCTGTAAGGAGACTGAATAGCAGGACTGTGCCGTATGCCGCAAAAGTTGAAACGACACCTTTCTTTGACGAAATATACAAGAGCACACCCCCTTAAAATTGTCCCTCATGCCCAAAGGTTCAGAGACATTTCAATTTTTCCTAATACCTTAACAGGACTCGAATAGCAGTTTTCAGGCAATTATACGAATGACCTAAAATGGCCGCTAGTTTCTATTGCTTCTGCATTTCTGTCCAGTGGCCGCTTTCCCTGATGGCCAACCAACACTGCCGACCCTTTTCTGCCGTTGGCGAAAACCGAAAGCTGCCATTCAGGAACGTAAAGATAAGGGGCGCCGCGCAGTGCGGCAAGCTCGGAGAGCCGCCGCTTGACCGGCGTACCTCTCGTACTGCCGGGTTAGCAATTATTGGCATGGTGGAATGGCAGGATGTCGGCCTTTTACACATTGACCAACTTGAACGCTCAAAACTTTTAACCCAGTATCTGTATCAATAATTGCAATTTGAAAGGGGTGTGCATTCCCTTGGGGATCAGTAATATACGTGTAGTGCCAAAGACCTACGCGCCCATCGGGCGCTTGTGCCTTTGTGATTTGTTCATATTTTTTTAGTTTGTCGTATTGCGCAAAGAACGGGAAGATATTCTTATTCATCATCTCCCGGAGTTGCTCTTCGCTGATACCCTTGATGCTAGCGGGATCTAATGCCGCAATAACTTCATTTTCTTTCTTGTCACGGGCTAGGATCGAGAAATTTTCGATGAACGCGCCGTGCTTCTCGGCGGATTTCATCATTTGCATTTCTGCACCAAAATTCGCTTGGCCTACTGAAATTTCTGGCATAAATACTGCCGTTACGATAAATGAAAATGCAAAAAGCTTGCGAAGCATGGTGATTCCTCCTTTATTGCTAACGAATCTGTAGAAAAAGTGTTGTCATCGCAACTGACCGCTTTTCCCGCCTGCCAACCAACCTTATCGACCCAAAGCGGAAGCTGCTTGATACCGAAAGCGGACGTTTTACGTATGAAAAACCAGCACATCATTGACTAGCAGAATCTGTAGCATGTATGCCGGTATCTCAAACTTATTGTCATGGCACTAATCTAAAGAATACTCAGTCACCCATTTTTGGTCTGTGTGCCTAAGAATGCTTCCACCAGAAGTGACACAGAATCTAGCTGTGTTGGTTGCATCGGGCAGTATACGAATACATCCGTCGGGTGCCTCGGCGAATTTATTCCATGAATCAGTTGAGCGATCGTACTGTAGCAACTCGAATGTTCCAGTAAATGCACCCATGCTCATTCGCACTGCAAGACCCGCAGTAGTATTCTCGAAACGAATGTCATCAATTACATATGGCGGGTTGTCGTATTTGATCCAATTCTCTCCATGATCAGTCGAAATATACAGCTTGGAAAACATACCTTGAATTTTATAAGCAGCAATCACAGCGGAGTTTGGGGAGATGTGAAACGCACTAACCGCAGATGGGGGCGTCACAGACGCCCAACTCATCGAAGCAAGGTCGAGTCTTAACAGCTCCTCGCCGGTATTGAAGTAGTAGTACCCTCTGGCTGATTCTCCTCGTGGAAAACCATAAACAGGGGTATTCATATCAACGATCTTAATTATTTTTAGATCGCGGAGATCATCATTTTTTGCTTGATAGACTACGAATTGATCAGTAATTTTTTGTCCAAATTTGTTCGTTAATTTTCGTTCACCAAGAACAACCCAAGTATTTCCAACTCTATCAATATCTGAAATTAAAAAATCCTGACCTAACGAGGCCGATATTTTCCAACTGACTCCCGAGTCACTGCTGATCCGTATCGTGCCATCATCAAACCCTGCCGCTATTTGTGACCGGAACACCTCCACCGACGTTACTGGATTAAGCGTTCCCGTATCTAATGCGTGCCACTCCCCTGAAGGACTTCTAACACGTATTTGACCAAAATCTCCCCCAAATAATAGATTCCCACTTTCGTCGAGACCTGGTTCCTTTGTCAAAGGGGGCGTCGTTGCTTTTGCGATACGAAAAAACTCATCAATCGATTTAATTTCGCTAAGTTGTTTGTTCATTGAAGGCCGAGTGACCTCTTGGCCAATCGCTACGAGTACAGAAACAACAATTCCTTGGCTAGCCACATCATTTGAAATTACTGGGCCTCCACCAAGCCAAGATGTCTCAAAAGACTTAGGTATGCCATCGGATCGCCAGTCAATAACCTCTTTGGAAGATAGAAAAGGTTGATAGTCGCGAATAACTGCCTCCACCTTATTTGCGTAATCAGGATGCTTTATAGGTAGAAGAACCTGCTCATGCCCCCCAATTGGTACGGCAACTAGGCTTCCAAGGTTTGTTACACGACCAGCCTTTACCGATAGTGAGGAATAACCCTCCAATTCAAAGCTTGACCAATAACCTAATTTGTATTCACCTGCTGGCACCCAGACACCAAATCCATCTTCCTCAGAATCCGTGCGCCTAATTAAATCGATCTTGGACTTGTCACTTAACGACTCTAATGAAAGAGATTGGCGTGCTTTGGGTAGACTGACAAAGACATAGCCATGTGTCGAGTAAAGCTGCTCTGGAGATTGGACGATAGGAACACTTGCGCAACCAGTTATTACAATAGCGAAAATAAACGATGACAATATGGATTTCATATTTGGCCCTCAAACACCAATTAATAATGTTCGTCTTATTTTAATAAACTGAGAATCGCCTCGGAACCTTGAGCCATCGTTGAGAAGCCCTCATGACTGAGAAACAATCTGAAGTTAGTTTCATGGATCTTAGCTCAGCGGTGACGTCCGCTTCTGGCCGCTAGTTTCTATTGCTTTTGCATTTCTGTCCAGCGACCGCTTTCCCTGATCGCCAACCGTCACTCCCGACCCTAACCGGACGTAGCGCAGAGAGGACAGCGGACATTCAATTACATACCAACAGATTCAGTGTTAATTCTTGCGCACGCTTGTTGGTGGCTTCCATTGATCTCCAATGAGATTTTCCTCTGACGAACCTTGTTCAGTGTGAATATTTGCCAATTCTTCAGCTTCTTTTTCTGATTTTTTTAGAGAATCGTTATCCGACGAATAACCAAAAAACAACCTCAAAATCCAATTCGCTGTACCCCACAGGACAGCCAAAAAAATGGCGAACTTAGCGCCGTCAATCAAAATATGCGTAGGCACAAAAAAACTCCACACTCCAAACCGAAGTCCTAGGTAAAGCGGCCCTGCCACAAATAAAACAATGGCATATATTTTAGCCATCATGGCCAAGCTGCGCATCCACCACACGCATAGTCTCACCAAGGAATCCAATAATCGGCTATTGAGTGACGGCTTTAATCGCATATTCATTGCTTGTGGTATTAGAAAACTATGGTATTTAACTTTCGTTTTTCCGGATTATCGATGTGCGCATACTGATTACGACTTCACAGTTTCCCTCTAGTGACCGCTTTTAGGGAATTTATCGACGGACCGGTTCTGGCCGGCGACTGCCAGTTGGCATGACTTTGTCATCGCCGACTGACTTGGAAAAGCTGCAAGGGCAGAAGACGACCCACAAGAGCCGGTCAGTTTTTACTGTTCAATAGCCGTAGATCAACTCTTGCGACAAATACCAACTGCTCAAGGATACCTTGCGCAACTCCCCAGCTGCGCAGTCTTATCATTACTGCACTATTTTCTTGCCCTGTTTCGATTTGAATTCCCATGTTGATTAAAGGGACTATGAAGCGCAGAATCGCCCTTGAATTGCGTTTCCTGCCTTGACCTCGGCTCTCTTGCTTCCATATAAAAACATCAAAGAGCCTGGATACAGTTCTCTGGCGGCAACTTTCCCAGTTAAAAGCACATTGCCTCTTGAGGAGTCCTGAGCATGAACAGGCGATTAAAGGCTATTCTCCTGCTGGTGTTGTTCACAGCCCAACCGGCCTGGGCAACTAACATTTCTACCTCGGCCAGTGGAAGCGGGGAACGTATCCAGGTCCTGCGCGGCATGGCCGAAACTCTGATCAAGGAATCGCAGCAGCGCATCCAGCTCAGTGAAGGCGAAGAACTCATCATCAGATCTGGCGGGAAAACCGAGATCGACACCAATAGCGAAGCTAAAAAATGGACCGAGTCTTTATCGAAGCTCGGTAATTCGATCACGCTGGCAGAAATCCCGGAACTCCTGGCCGCAATGAAAAGCAGTATTTCAGAGGGGTTTCGACAGGTCCAGGATGATTTCAAGACGCTGTCTGAGTCCGCAAGTGTATCAACCGAGGAAAAAACCGAATTCCTCAAGGAAGGCGAACGATTGGCCGGAAAAGCCGCTGAAGATCAGGTCATTCTTCAGGCCCTCGGCCAAAAAATCGATACGGCGCTGGCATCGGGCAGCCTGACACCGGATCAGCGAAACCAGTTGCTTTCCTACCAGCGGCTGCTGGCCGACACTCGGATGGCTGAGCAGGGCACCCAAGGCGAAATCGGCAAGATGCTGAAGACTGACTTCAAGACGGAGGCACTCAGCGGGTCGCCCGACGTGGACGCCTTGGCTGCCGAATTGCGAGTGCGCAGAGAAAGTCTCGATGCGATCGTCCGTGAAATGCAGTCTAATCCCAATGGCCATTCACAGGACTGGTTCCGCGATGCGCAGGACAAGATCAACGAAGACCTCAAGAGCTTGGGCGAGCTGACTACCCAATTACAGGATTTGCTGGAGAAGGACCCGGGCAATGAGCAGCTCAAGGCGCTGTCCAGACAACTGTCATCAATCGGGACGCAAATGGTTCAGACGCTGAAAAGTCTGACGGTTGTCCAAATTGATACGGGAACTCTTACGGATTTTCGGATGGCTAAAGACGAACTGGCGCGAGCCATGTCAATGCTCCAGCGAGAAATTGACAGTTTCAATAGCGTGTCAGGCGGAAAAACTCTTGAAGAATTCCTGAGGAGTGACCTCTCCACGCTGTCCGACAATGAATACCGCCGTTTCAAGAGCTTGCTCTGGAACTACGAACAGGCATCGGCACTATTCCAGGAATACCAGAGGCAGTATGAGCAGATGATGCGCGCATCTGCCGGCCAGAGGTACCTGACAAGCGAACAGGAAGAAATCCGGGCAATGTTCCAGAGTATGCTGGACTCCTTTCAGCAACTCGGAACGCTTGGCGGCGATTTGCAGGCCTCGCTGACCCGCTGGCAGGAGCTGGGTGGTCTGTACACTGATTCCCGAATACCGCCCCAGCCCGCAATAGCAACCCAGCCGACGCAATTCCAGCTCATCAACGATGTCGTGATCCAGACGACCAGCACCCTCGGCAACTACGATTACCTTTCATGGGGGCAGTGGAACGATGGCAACGGCGGCGTCAACACGAGCCTCGACAATCCGTACTGGATCGCCGGCAGCCTCACGCCTGCCGTCAATATTCCCTTAGGTGGAACAGCCACCTACAACGGGCAGGTTCTGGGTAAGCTCGATGAATCCGGCACCATCTCCCGTGTTGCCGGAACCACGTCACTGACCGCCGACTTTGGCCAACGCGCCCTCAACGGAAGCTTCGACAATCTGACCAAGAACGGTGCGGCCTGGACCAGCGCCAGCGTCAACGCCAGTTGGGCGGCGGGAACCAACCAGATCAGCGGCACCGTCAATGCACCGGCGGTGAGCATGAGCGGAACAGTCAACGGCAACTTCTTCGGTCCGACCGCCAATCAGGTGGGTGGTACCTGGACCTTGAACGGCGGCGCCAACAAGGCGGCTGGCATCTTTGTCGGTAACAGGCCGTAAGTGCCATGAGCCACGCCCTGCTGAGCGGCATCGCGGCCACACTGTTCTTGTGCACCACTTCGCTTCTTTTTGCGGCGGATGAACGCCCTCTACCGGCCGGCGATATCCGGGTTCAGGCCGTCAAACTGATCGAACAAGGACAGGTCAGGCAAGGCTACGATCTACTCAAGCCGCTGCACGAAGCCAATCCTGGCGACATCGACAGCGCCTTCATCCTCGGCCAGGCCGCCCTGCTGATGAACCGCCCCGGCGAAGCGGCAACACTTTTCCGCAGGATACTGGCCAGCAATCCGAACCTGCCCCGGGTGCGCGCCGAGCTCGGCCGCGCCTACACCGCGATGGGCGAAGTGCAGAAGGCCCTTGCGGAATTCCAGTCCGTCCTCTCCGGATCACCGCCAGCGAAGGTCGGCGACAACATCCGCAAACTCATGGCCGCAACGGAAGCGCCAAAAAGCTGGAATATCAGGCTGAGCGGCGGTTACATTCAGGACAGCAACGTCAATGCCGGGCCGTCCACAAATACAGTACTGATGTTCGGTCTGCCGTTCCAGCTTTCCAGCACAACCCGTGAAAGTAGTGATCACGGCTATTCATTCAACGTTGGCGCCGGCCATCAACTGGACCTTGGTCGCAAGCTTAGCCTGCAAAGCAGTGCCCAGCTCAGCACCACGCGCTATAACAGCCTGAGCGCCTTCAACGCGCAGATTCTCTCGCTCAGCACGGGACCTGCCCTTCGCTTCGATTCAATGATCGTCTCCGCCCCGCTGCTCTACGAGTACGTGGACATCGGCCAGAACGCATACAGCCGTGCCAGCGGAATTGCTCCGCAGCTGCGAATTCCGCTCACCGCTGCGCTTTCGCTCAATGCCTCGCTGGTTGTGCAATCGAAATCCTACTACGTGAACGACGGACTCCGTGACGGCAGGGTCTGGTCGGCCATCGCCGGAACCCGCTACTCCCTGGGCAACGCCGATTTCATCCAGGTCACCCTGCGCCACACCGTTGAGGGAACGCGGCGAGATTATCTGGACAACCACTCGAACGGCATCAATCTCGGCGTCTACAAGGAAGTAGCCCAGGGCATGGCGCTCTATCTCTCCTCTGGTTTCTCGCGAAGCGACTATGCCGGGCAGGAGGCCGCCTACGACAAGCGGCGTGGGGATACGCAATACAGCTTTGTCGCCAATCTTTCAAAGGAACTCCGCAGCGGCGGCCTGTCTGCCGTTCTTGGCTTCAGTTACACGCGCAACGACTCCAATCTCAGCCTCTACAACTACGAACGCAAGCAGATCACGCTGCAAGTCTCGCAGGTATTTTGAGCGGCGCATAACAACGTGGAGCAGATCCGAATGGCTGGTTCTTGGAGGACACGACCGGCAGTTCGTGGCCGTATCTTGCCATCACAGCTCTCTGGTTATTCCTACCGTGCCATTATCCAAATAGGAGCGAAAAGGGGGCTGGTTCAATTCCCCCTGCAATTCCCCAAAAATTTTCGAGATAGTGCCAGCCGCTTATCGAGACAAAACCCCGTAGAATCCAGGGTGTTCTTTTCGCCCACCATCCCCATGATCAATACCCTCACCCTTCTCCTCATTTACCAGTTGGCTGGCGAACTCCTCGTTCGCGCGCTCAACGTTCCGA
>JBAXHE010000095.1:0-10648 GCA_037139055.1 Betaproteobacteria bacterium
TGCGGCATCGACGCGTGCACGCCAGACGCGTGTTCAAGCACCCTCGACTTCTCGTTCGCCGACCGCTGGATTGTCAGCAAGCTGCAGCGCACCGAAGCCGAAGTTGCGCAGCACTTTGCCGACTACCGCTTCGACCTGCTCGCCCGCGCCATTTACGAATTCATCTGGGACGAATTCTGCGACTGGTATCTCGAACTGGCCAAGGTGCAGATGCAAGGCGGTACGCCGGAACAGGCCCGCGCCACGCGCCGCACTCTGGTACGTGTGCTGGAAAGCGTCTTGCGCCTGGCGCACCCGCTCATCCCCTTCATCACCGAGGAGCTGTGGCAGGTCGTCGCCCCGCTGGCCGGCAAGAAGACGCACGAGTCGATCATGCTTGCCGCCTACCCCAAGGCACAAGCCGAGAAAATTGACCAGGCCAGCGAAGCCAAGGTCCAGCAGCTCAAGGACCTGGCCTACACCTGTCGTAACCTGCGCGGCGAAATGAACCTTTCCCCAGCGGTCAAAGTGCCGCTGATCACCAGCGGCAATGCCGAAGAGCTGGCGGGCTTTGCGCCCTACCTCAAGGCGCTGGCCAAACTCTCCGACATGCAGATCGTCGCCACCTTGCCCGAAGACACCAACGCACCGGTCGCCGTCGTCGGCGAGACGCGCCTGATGCTCAAGATTGAAATCGACATTGCGGCAGAAACCGAGCGCCTGACCAAGGAAATTGCCCGACTCGAAGCGGAGATCGTCAAAGCCCAGGCCAAGCTGGGCAACGAGAGCTTTGTGGCGCGGGCGCCGGCAGCGGTGGTCGAACAGGAGCAAAAACGCCTCGCCGATTTCATCGCTACCGTTGAGAAGTTGAAACCGCAACTGGCAAAGCTCAAGTTGTAGGCGACAGAAAGCGGAGCGGAGGCAGCGTGCCCGAAATCTACATCAAGCACCTCACGGTGGATGAGCGCGCCATCGACGTCCATCAGCACGTCAACAACCAGGAATACCTGCGCTGGATGCAGGAAATCGCCATTGAACACTCTGCCGCGCAGGGCTGGCCGATGGCGCGCTACCTGGCGGGCGGTTCATCGTGGTACGTCAAATCGCATTTCATCGACTACCTGCGACCCGGCGTACTCGGTGACGACATCATTGCTTGTACCTGGGTGTCAGGCCTCACCGAACGCAGCTCGCCGCGGCGCACGCTTTTTCTGCGCGCACGCGACCGGCAGATTCTGGCGCGCGCGGAAACCCAGTGGATCTTCGTCAGTCTCGACACCGGCCGCCCGCTGATCATCCCCGACGACTTGCGCAGCGCATTCGCTATCGTCGAATCGGAAGACGAGGTCATCAACAAGCTCGCCGTCCTGCTCCCTGAAAGTTAGCCATGCCTGCAAACAACACCCCGCAATACTTCGACGAGCGTGCCAAGACCTGGGACGACGACCCGATGAAGACAGCGCGCGCCCAGGCGGTAGCCGACGGAATTTGCGCCCATGTACCGCTCAGCGCCGGCCTGAGCGGCCTCGAATACGGCTGCGGCACGGGACTGCTAAGCTTCGCCCTGCAAACGCAGCTGCAGCAGATCACGCTGGCCGACAGTTCGCCCGGCATGCTGGCCGTGCTTGAAAAGAAAATTGCGGCCTGCGGTATCGGCAACATGCGCCCGATCCGGCTTGATCTGACTAGCGACCCGCTGCCGCAGGAACGCTACGACGTCATTTATTCGCTGATGACCTTTCACCACATTCCTGACACTGACAAGATACTGCGCGACCTCTGCAGCCTTCTCGCCAGCGGCGGCCATCTCTGCATCGCCGATCTGGACAGTGAAGACGGCTCGTTCCACGGAGCGGACTTTTCTGGACACCAAGGCTTTGATCGTGACGCTCTGGCACAGCAGGCCACCCAGGCAGGATTCAGCAGCATTGAATTCTCAAGTGTATTTACGATCAGCAAGGGAACACCGGCAAAGGACTTTCCGGTTTTTCTGATGGTCGCTGAAAAAGCCTAAATCATAATGAACCTCAGCGATCGCTGCTCACCAGCGATCAATCTACCGCCGGTGGCCGCTGATGGGAGAGAACCTCTCGACGCAGCATCTCGTCGACCATTTCGCTGAAATTTCTTTTCAGGATGTAGTTAACGATGCTCGTGCCAATAATCGGTGGCACGCTGAAATCCGGAATCATGCGTCCTGAATAGGACAAACGAACTCCTTTGGCGGTTTTCTGAAGTTCATAATGGCCGAACAGGTCCTGAATATTCCCTTTCAGTGACCGCGACTCAATTGCGTTCGGAGGAAACTCCGTGACCAGCAGTTGGGTTTCGATTTCGTGAGAGAAAAACAGGAAGCCGAAACGGCCTTTCTGCTCGACAATCAATCCCTTGGAATTCCGTGCGACGATTTTTGACTCGTGCATGCTGGAAATAAACCGGGGGTAAGCCTCGTAGTCAGTGAGTACCGTCCAAGCCAAACCCGGCGAAACCGCTAGATCAGCTCTCGCTTCGACAAGAATCAGCTTATCTTCCCGGACGGTTGAAAAGCTGATATCGGGACGGATGGGCTGAGCATGCACAACACCCGACATCACCATGGCCGCAGCAAGAATCAATCCGGCTATGCCCTTAAAGCCAATTTCGCTTGAAGAAGCTGACACGAGGCCTGATTCCTTAAAGCATTCACCGCTGATCGCCAGCGCGTTCAAGTTCGGAGGCACGCTACAACGATGTGACGTGCCGGTTATCTCATGGCGCGCAGTGCCTGACGGCCCGGTTTCATCGCGACAAGATCTGCGTATTCTATTGCATCAATCCTGCAACCGACGAAAAACTAGGCTGGCATTGGTTCCGCCAAAACCGAAGCTATTCGACATGACGGTATCAAGTTGACGGCCAATGGTTTCCGTAAGAATGGGCAAGCCAGCACATTCCGGGTCAAGCTCCGAGACATTCGCACATCCCGTAATGAAACCACGTTCGAGCATGAGCAGCGAGTAAATTGCCTCGTGTGCAGCCGCCGCGGCAATCGGATGCCCGGTCAGCCCCTTGGTCGACGAAATCAAGGGAAGACCTTGATTCCCGAACACGCTGCGGATCGCCTGCAGTTCGCTGAGATCGCCCAGGGGTGTTGATGTGGCGTGGGCATTGATATAGTCGACCCGCCCCCCGGACTCATCGAGTGCGAGGCGCATAGCTCGCGCCGCGCCGTCGAAAGAAGGTGTGACCATATCCAGACCATCGCAACACGCTCCGTAACCGACAACTTCGGCATAGATTCGCGCGCCGCGCTGCCGGGCATGACTCAGTTCTTCAAGGATCAGAATGCCGGCACCACCGGCAATCACAAAACCATCGCGGCCCTGGTCGAAAGGCCGCGATGCACTGGCGTTATTGTATGAAGTCGACAGAGCGCCCATGGCATCGAACAGGACGGTCGATGTCCAGCGGACCTCCTCGGCACCGCCGACGACCATGACATCCTGCTTGCCCATCTGGATCAGTTCGGCACCGTGACCAATGCAATGAGCTCCGGTCGCACAAGCCGAGGTCATCGAATAACTCGCGCCTTGAATACCGAAAGCCGTGGATAAACACGCCGAGGTTGTACTGCCCATGACGCGGGGAACAATATAGGGCAATACTTTGGAGAAACCGCCCTCGCGCAGTTTATCCGCCGCCAGCACGTGCTCAAAGGGAGAACCGACGCCGGAACCGACGACCAGCCCGGTCCGCGGACTGGTAATCAGCCCTTCACCGAGGGCGGCATCATCGAGGGCACTGCGCATCGCGTGATAGGCATAGAGCGCGGCATCGCCCATGAAGCGCCGAAGTTTACGATCCACCGGCGGCTCGCCCTCTACGTCGGGGACCCCGGCAACACAACTGCGCAGGCCGAGCGCTGCATACTCCGGCACGTACTGAATCCCGGAACGGCCTTCACGCAGCGCATTTTCAACGGTTTGCAAATCATTGCCCAGGCAGGAGACGATGCCCATCCCGGTAATCACTACTCGGCGCACGAAGTATTCCCTGTCAGTTGATTGACTCGGGGCAGAAACCCGGTGATTTCATGGTTAATCAAAGGCATTCTGCTGACCCAGCCACTGTTTTAAACGCGTTTGAAGATGAGTGAGGTATTAATTCCGCCAAAGGCAAAATTATTGCTCATCACATACTCCGTATCGATGTTCCGGCCCTCGCCGACGATATAGTCGAGTTCGGCACAAGCGGGATCGAGCGCATCCAGATTGATGGTCGGCGCAAACCATTTCCGGCGCATCATCTCGATAATCCACCAGGCCTCGATGGCTCCACAAGCGCCCAAGGTATGTCCGAGATAACTCTTCATCGAGCTGATCGGTTTGCCTGTCCCAAGGATACTTGCTGTCGCCTGGCTTTCCGCAACATCGCCGCGGTCCGTAGCCGTCCCGTGCGCACTGACGTAGCCAATCGCTGAGGGCAACAAACCCGCATCATCCAGCGCTCTCTGCATGACCACCGCCATCGTTTCGCTTTCTGGCTGGGTAATATGAGTACCATCAGAATTACTGGCAAAACCGACAATCTCGGCGAGGATCTTCGCGCCCCGAGCCCGGGCATGTTCATACTCTTCGAGAACCAGCGTTGCCGCGCCCTCGCCAACGACCAGACCATCGCGATCCTTGTCAAACGGGCGCGGGGTCAATGCCGGCGAATCGTTTCGGCAACTGGTGGCAAACAGCGTGTCAAAAACCGCCGCACTCGGCGCTGAAAGCTCCTCTGCGCCTCCCGCCAGCATCATGCTTTGACGGCCAAAGCGGATCGCTTCATAGGCATATCCGATCCCCTGACTGCCGGAGGTACAGGCGCTCGAGGTCGGAATCACCCGACCCTTGAGTCCGAAAAACAATCCCACATTGACCGCCGTGGTATGCGGCATCATCTGGATATAGCTGGTTGAAGTCACGCCCTGCATCGAACCGGATTCGAGCATGCGGCCAAATACACGCACCGGGTCGATACTGCCTGATGACGACCCGTAGGCAATCCCCATGCGTCCGTCACGAATCGTCGGATCTTCCAGCAAGCCTGCATCAAGCAGCGCCATCTCGCTGGCGCGAGCGGAAAGCAAGGACACCCGGCCCATCGAGCGAATCATTTTGCGCGGAAAATGTTCCGGTGTCTGAAAGCCGTCAACCGGAGCGCCCAGCCGGGTATTCAGGGCATCGCAGTAATCCCATTCGGACATTCGACGAACCCCGTTCCGACCGGCACGTATATTCTGTTCGATCTGCTCCCAGCCGTCCCCCAGAGAGGTAATGCCGGCCATACCCGTAACCACAACGCGTTTCATCAGATGATTCCTCCATTTACGCCAAGCACCTGCCGAGTGATATAAGAGGCTTCGCTGGACATCAGGAAAGACACGGCAGCGGCCACTTCATCGACGTGTCCGATCCGGTTCATGGGCACGGTCTTCAGCGCTTCATCCAGAGGTACGTCATTGAGCATTTCCGTCTCGATGAGCCCGGGCGCAACACAGTTCACCGTTATTTTCCGACTCGCCAACTCGACCGCCAGGGCCTTGGTTGCCCCAATCAGTCCGGCTTTGGCCGCACTGTAATTCACCTGCCCGCGATTTCCGGTGATTCCCGAAACCGAGGCCAGCGTCACGATACGTCCGCCATCTTTCATGCGCACCAGAGGCATGGTCAGCGGCTGGACTACGTTGTAAAACCCGCCCAGGCTGGTATCAATCACCTGATCCCAGTCCTCACCGGAAAGCGCGGGAAAGGCGTTGTCGCGCGTAATCCCGGCATTGCAAACAATGCCATAGTAGGCGCCCTTTTCCTCTACAGCGGCTTCGAGCACGGCACGGCTGGCCTCACGATCGCAAACGTCGAACTGCAACAGATCGGCAGAGCCGCCAGCGCTGACCGCCTCGGCCACTGCCGCCTCGGCTAATGCGCGGCCACTGCGACAATGAAAAGTAACGAAAAAACCGTCGCGAACCAGGCGTAGCGCAATAGCCCGGCCGACGCCCCGACTCGACCCGGTGACCAGAACACGGCGAATTTTCATGAAATGCTTCCTTGTACAAAAAGATCAAAATTTTCCGGCTCGTAAACTTTCAGGACAGCCATGGCCAGAGGAATATCATCAAGCTCGATCGAGCATTGATAGGCGCCCAGACCGCTCACCGTATCCTGAAGCACCATGGTGACCCGAATTCGCAAGACTCTGCCGGTATCAAAACTGGCCAGTGAAGAACAAAAACTGCGCGTTCCCAGCAGCACGCCCATCTTGGGCAAAATGCCGTCTCTTTTTTTGCTCAGGGTGACATGAACCGCAACCGTCTGCGCCATCAGTTCAATACCTATCCACGCGGGCATGTTTCCATTGGCATCGGCATACCATGCGTCACGAAGCGGCCGGTACTCGGCAACGGCTTTTTCTCCATCAAACTCGACGACACGGTCAAGCAGCAGCATTGAGCCACGGTGGGGAATCAGTTCTTCGATGGGCGGAAATTCAGTCAATGAACACCTATCATTTACGGTTATCGCCAATCAGCAAACAGGCATTGCTGCCGCCGAAGGCAAAAGAGTTGCTCATGCAGACACGACCGGACTCTCTGGCGAATCCCTGCTGCGCTCCGGCCAGGGCCAGCGTTGGCAAATCCGGATCGGCCTCACCGTCCCAGAGATGGGCCGGCAATCGCCCCGCACGCAGCGCCAGCCAGCACAAGCCCAGTTCGGTCGCCCCGGCCGCGCCCAGCGCGTGTCCGGTCATCGGTTTGGTACCGCTGGTGGCAACGCCCTCGGGAAACAAACGGTTGATCGCACGGCTTTCCATTTCATCATTTTTGGGCGTAGCTGTGGCATGCATGTTCAGATAATCGACCTCAGCCGCAGTGATTCCGGCATCAGACAACGCCGCGCGCATGGCTGCTTCGGCGCCTATTCCTTCAGGGTGTGGCGCCGACATGTGATAGGCATCACTAGTCTCTCCGGCCCCAAGAAATTCGACCGGGGCTTCCTCGCGGGTCATCAGGAACAACGCGGCGCCCTCGCCGATATTGATTCCCCGCCGGTTCCGACTGAGCGGATTACAGAGCTCTGGCGAAATCGACTCGAGGGCCGAAAAACCGTTAATGGTCAGCGCGCTGAGCGAATCAACCCCACCGACCAGCACCACGTCACACAGGCCATGACGCAAGAGCTTGCGGGCCGAGACAAAAGCCTTGGCGCTCGAGGTGCAGGCGGTGGATACGCAATACGCCGGACCGGTAATCCCCAGCAAGCGCGAAAGGAATATCGCTGGCGTCCCCAACTCCTGCTGAACGTAATCGAACTTCGGAGGCAACACACCGCTAGCCCGGTGCGCGGCTACGGCAGCCCCACCTTCGGCAATACCTGAGGTGCTGGTACCCAGGACGATACCCACCCGCCCAAGGCCATAGCGACTTATGGCGGCGTCGACATCAGGTCGAATCTGGGACAGGGCCGCAAGCAACAGTCCGTTGTTGCGACAGGCATATACCGAAAGTTCTTCCGGCATTTCCGGCAACACGCCCCTCGCACGTCCGACGCGAGCCCCCCCGGAGGGCAACCAGCCTTCTTCAAGGACCATGCCGGAGGTATCGCCGGAGAAAAGCCGCTGCGTTATCTCGGCAACGCCACTTCCCAGTGCATTGATCATGCCGACGGCGGGCAGATAGAAATTTCCACTCATTTCGTAGCTTGACCATCCAGAGTTGTGACTTCAATTTCCATTCCCGCCAGAGGAAAGTCGATACGCATATTCCCATACGGCGGACGCATGCCAGTATAGCTGACATCGACGACGAGCCTGCCATCCTTGAAGACCTGCCTGTTGCTGACACCATCGTCTAGCCGCAAAGCCCCGTCCAGGCCACCGCGCACACTGTCAGCGGGCCATAGAGCAATCTGTAGAAAGGCAAACAGCAGGACCGGATCAAGGCGTTTATCCGGCACCACATCGGCAGTCACCTGGAGGTTGTCGTAATGCGCCTGTACCAGTTTGTGTCCGAAGGGTGTCAGGCCGGCAAAGCGCATTCCGTCAGCATCGACTTCCAGTTCGACAATCATCGTTTCACGCTGGCCGTTGAAGGAAATATCGACCCTTTGCTGCACCTCGAAGGGCTCACTCAGCGTGGTCGGCTGCAGGCAATAGCGGCCGCCACCAGGCAGCCTCGCGCAACCCGGATCAGAATCGCCACAGGCCGCCACCGCCAGCAGCGCGAGCAGCAACAAGGCACGGGCGATCAACCGGCTCATGCGGGCTTGTCCGGACAAAAGACCAAAACCATCGGCGCCAGCGCAACGGCAAAACTGATCCCGATCAGCAGGGTCAAACCAAAACCTGAAAGCGCCGGCATCGAACTGAAGGCCAGCAGACCAAACGACAGCAAGGTCGTCCCGGCAGAAAGCAGCACGCCGGCCAGCGTCGCTCCGGCATGCACGCCGCCCTCACGCAGGAAAATGGCGTAATTGACCCCGACGCCGAGAACCAGCGTCAGCCCCATCAGATTGAACAGGGTTATCGGCGTCCCGAGATAACCGAACACGCCCATGGCCAGCGCCATGGCCAACAGCGTTGGAATCAGCACAAAGGCCGCCTGACGCGCACCATAACGCAAGCACAGCACACCGTAGACGAGACACACGGCGGCAAACAACCAAAAACCGCCCCACTGTCGATATTCACGGAACAGGCGCGACACGCTTCCCGCCTTGTCGACAAAAGTGACCCCCGGCAAGCCAGCACTCACGGCTTCGAGGTGCCGCTCATCGCGCACCCCCTGCGGCATGACAATGGAAGCGAATCCCCGCTCCGTCTGGCCCATCCAGAGATGGCTGAATGGCGCGGCGAAGGGAGATTTCATCCACTCTTCCACGCGCAGCGTACGCCCTGCTGATGCGTTAAATTCTTCAATCAGTTGCTCTGCCGTTCCATCACGCAACCCGGCCTGCGCCACGATCCGCTTGAGCCCGGCCGCATCGGAAAACACCCGAGCGGCCCAGACGCTACGATTCTGTTCTTGCTGTTGGAGTGATGGAACAAAAGCTGAAATACTCTGGAAGCCGCTAATGGCTTTCTCGGCTTCCAGCCGGGATAGTATGGCCGATAGCCTTTCTTCATTGACCAGAACTGCTTCTGCGGTTTCACCTTCCACGAGGAAAAACTGACTGCTGTTTCCGAAACCGGTCAGATCACGAATTCTTTCTTCCTGCTCGAGGAGGGCAGGAGGACGAGAAACGAGCAGATGAACATCATCGTTCCCTTTGAGTTGGAGCCAGCCGGGAATGGCCACCCCGATTACCAGCACGGCAATCAGCAGGCACAAGCGCTGGCTGGCATGGATCGTCCACCAGGCCAGAAAGCGCAGCGGGAGTGCCACCGCCCGCTCGGGATCGCGACGACAGGGGGTTTTCAGCAACACCGGCAACAACAGGAAAACCGTTAGCCATGCCGCACCCAGGCCAACCAGAGCGAACAGGGCAATTTGCGAAAGCGCTGGAAACGGCGCCAGCATCAGGGCTCCGTAACCGAGCAGACTGGTCGCCAAAGCCACGGTCAGCCCAGGAGCGATGCGGCGCAGGCCACTCATCGGCTCCCACTCCAACCCGGCGCCGAGATGCGCAGCGAAATACTGGATGGCGTAATCAATCGCCTCTCCGATCAAACTGGCGCCGAAGACCAGGGCAATCAAATGCAATTCGCCATAAACCCAGACCGTCACCACCACCGCTGCCGAGATGCCAAAACCGACCGAGAGCATCCCCAGGGCCAGCGGACGCAACGAGCGAAAGACCAGATAGAGCAACAAAAGCATGCCGATCAGCGAACCGGCACCGATAAAATCAACCTCTTTCTCGGCGCTGGCTCGCGCATCGGCGGCATAGAACACGGTCCCGGTACGCAGCAACTCAGCCTGCGGGTAAGCCTGGCGTAGCGCACTTTCTGCATCGGCAATCGTCGAACCGATGTGGCGCTGCATATCACCATCGTAGGCTGACCCGGGCAGGACGGCGGTTACCATGACCCATAGGCGGCTGGCATCACGCGTCACCAGAAGTCCGTTTTCGGCATCGAGCTTGTAATTTCTCAGCGGCAATCCGGCCAGCCAGGAATCGGTCAGGCCGAAAGGATCGTCAGTCGGCGACAAGGTCAGGCCGAAACGAAAAGGGGCATACAGTTTTTGCTGCAAGCGCTCGCCAAGGTGTAATCCATCGACCGCAAACGCCGAGCGATCGGCTTCACTCAACAGGTTAAAACGGAACTTCAAGTAAAGACTGGTGAGCAGCTTCGGGTCAAGCGGAGGGATCTCGGCGACCACTTGCGGGAAAGACTTGGACTCGCGCAACTGCTCGGCAAAAAGCCGGGCCGCTTTCGCCGCCGTTTCGGGTGCCGGATGACCAATCAGGAATACAACCCGGTTACCTGCAGCATCAGTCAGGCGTGCGACGGCCTGCTCGGCCAGCGGATTGCGTTCGGTCGGGGGAAGCAAGGCCAGCAGATTGGTTTGCAAAGGCATGCGCCCGGAGAACTCAACGACCCCGCCAATCAGAATAGCCACGGCCAGCAGAAGCCAGACCAAGGCGCGCAGGCGCATGCCCCTCATGGCTTGGCCGGGTTCTCGCCGGTGAACAGCTGCAGCTCG
>JBAXHE010000096.1:0-10320 GCA_037139055.1 Betaproteobacteria bacterium
CGAACCTGCCTGGATCCGGCGAACTACGGTCTCAAGGGAACGGGTATCGATCTGCGCGCCTACACCAAGAACACCAATCTTAACGAGATGGTTCCTGCTCTGCTCAATGGCGACGCAGAATTCAGCCTGCTCGACGTTCCGGATGCCATTCTCGACCTGAAAAAATGGGCCGGGAAGATCAAGGTGATCGGCCCGATCTCGGAAGAGCAGCAACTCGCTTCGGCCTTTCCGAAAGATGCGCCTGAACTCCGGGCGGCCTTTAACGGCTACCTGAAGAAAATCAAGGCCGACGGCAGTTACGGCAAACTCGTCGACAAATACTACCCCGGCATCCGCCGCTACTTCCCCGAATTCTTTGCCAAGAAAGTCTGATTCTTAGGAACTCTGAGCCTTGTCGATCAAGCTACCTGCTCGCTGGCCGCTGATGGTAGCGGCCATATTCTGCGTCTACTCCAGCTTCATTCTGATCATTGCCTTTCGTGCCCAGACGCAGCTGCGAGTGGCAGCCGATGTGCGCCTCGTGGCCGACAATGTTCGGCTATCTGAGGCGCTCGGTGACTTTGGCGCCGAACTCCAGAACAGCGCCAGCGATCTGGCCGCTTCCCATCAGATTGAAGCCTATCTCGCCAACAAGGCGCTGGGCATGTCCTTGCGCTACGGACTGAACACCAGCCTCGAAGCGATCGACGAACGATTCCGGCAACACGAGGAAAAAAAGATCGTTCGTGGCCAAGCGGTCTACACCCGCATCCTCCTGCTCGACGAGGATGGTGGCGTGCTGTCCGACACCCGATCCGGAAGCCCGGCACCCGATATCGCCCAGGCAGACAGGGGAAAAGTCGCACAGGCCATTGACCCCGACCAACGTCGAATCATGACCACCGCCCCAGTCATTTACAAGGGAACATTCAGCGGCATGGTCGTCACCCTCACCGACACCGCGCTGCTCGCCCGCTATCTGGTTTCGCTCGATGAGCGGACTCGTCATGAAGAAATCCTGATCCTCGACGGAGGACAGAACCTGCCCGTTCAGGAGAATTCCGGTGTCCTTGCCCCTGCCCTGATCAAAACGCTGGCCGCATTGCCGGTCAATACGCTGGTACCGCTCGACGACGGCGCCGCCGGCCAGAACCTCGATCCCGAACATCTCGATTCACTCGCCGTCAGGACGCCGGTCCCCGGGATGCCGCTGTCACTGCTTACGCTGCTGCCCAGTGATGTCGCCTATGGTCATATCACCTCTCAGATCATCCTCTACTCGGCCAGCACTTTCCCGCTAATCATGCTGTTTGCCGCGTTCATGTTTGATCGCATGCGGCGCAATGCCGAACGCCTTCAGGAACAATTTGACAGCTCGGACAAACGCCGCTCTGAATTGCAAAGCATCAACCAGTCGCTTTCCGATGAAATCTCCCGTCGCGAGGCCGTTGAAAGGGAATTGCGCGAAAAGAGTTTCCTGCTCGAGGAGATGGCTGACGACCTGCGCTCCAGCATGTTGCGCGCCGAAGAGGCCAACCATGCGAAATCGGAATTCCTGGCCACCATGAGCCACGAAATCCGCACCCCGATGAACGGCATCATTGGCATGACTGATCTGGCGCTGGATACCGAGCTTTCCGCAGATCAGCGCGATTATCTGCTGACCGTCAAGTCATCATCGGATTCCCTACTAGCGATCATCAACGACATCCTCGACTTCTCCAAGATCGAGGCCGGCAAACTGCTCATCGATACCATTCCCTTTGACTTCCATCGGACGATGGCCGAAACGCTGAAAGTGTTGTCCCTGAGAGCGCACCAGAAAGGACTTGAGCTGGTCTGTGACATCGCCGCCAATGTCCCGTCGCGGGTCTTAGGCGACCCGGGACGGATCCGCCAGATTCTGGTCAATCTCATTGGCAACGCGCTCAAATTCACCGAACGCGGAGAAATTGTCGCCACGACCACGCTCGATTTCGCCAACGAAAAGGCATGCCAACTTCACATTCAGGTCAAAGACACTGGAATCGGCATCGCCAAGGAGAAGCAGGCGCTGATTTTTGAAGCCTTTGCCCAGGAAGATGGATCAACCTCACGGAAATTTGGCGGCACCGGTCTGGGTCTCTCCATCTCCAACCGTCTGGTCGGGCTGATGAACGGTCAGATGTGGGTCGACAGCACGCCCGGTCAGGGCAGCACCTTCCACTTCACGCTAGCGCTTGAACTCGATACCTCGCAACCCGTTGAAACCTTTCCGCTGAACATCGACGCACTCGCAGGCAAGCGTATTCTGGTGATTGACGACAACGCGACCAACCGGCGCGTCCTGTGCGGCATGTTGCAGAAATGGAAAATCATTTGCGAAGAAGTCGAGTGCGGAAAGCAGGCCATCCAGCGCGTATGTATCGACCAGGCCCCTTTCGATTGTCTCCTGCTCGACGTCCAGATGCCCGACATGGACGGCTTTGCCACCGCCGAACAGCTGCTGCTAATCGCGCCATCCAGGCACGCACCACGTATCCTCCTGCTCACTTCCTCGGGGGCGAGAGGCGACAGCCAGCGTTGCAAAGAAATGGGAATCGACGGATACTTCACCAAACCGATCGTGAGAGATGATCTCCTGGCTGCACTGCAAAAGGTTCTCGGTGGAGCACTCCCAACCGAAGAGAGCACGCCGGAACTGCTAACCCGTCATACGCTGCGCGAGGACGCCGTCATTCTGTCAATCCTGCTGGTCGAAGACAACCTGATCAATCAGCGGGTTGCCTCGAGCATTCTCCACAAAGCGGGACATCAGGTGACTACCGCGCTCAACGGTGAAGAAGCCCTGCAGCTGCTCGAAGGCCAATGCTTTGATGCCATCCTGATGGACATGCAGATGCCGGTCATGGACGGCCTCGAAGCGACGCGCCGCATCCGCGAAAAGGAGGCCGGCGGGGAGCAACGGACTCCGATCATCGCCATGACCGCCAACGCCATGCAGGGTGACCGGGAAATCTGTCTCGCCGCAGGGATGGACGACTACCTGGCCAAACCGATCAAGGCCCCGGAGCTGCGCGAGAAAATTGAACTTGTCACCGGGCGGATGCGCAGCGAGAAATAGACGCCTGGCTAAGCCCTCTGACCTGCTGCCGGCGTTCTTCGCCTGAGAAATAAAAACGCTGCCCGCAGGCAGCGTTTGAGGGAGCTAAAACCTCTGCAACTACGCGACTGAGGGTGCCGTCGACGGAGCGGCAACAATACGCCTCCGCTGCAGGAAGACCACCAGAGCCAGCACTCCCAGCGTCGGGAAATGAATCCATTCAGGCGCCGGACGCTGATTCTCGACTTCCAGCGCGATGATTTTCTGCCCCTGCTGGAATCCGGCCTTGTCGGCCTTGCTGCGGAATTTCACTGAGAGAATGTCGATCTGCTCGCCACTGGGCATCAGACGCAGCCCGAAGCGTTCCAGCCGCTGAACGGCCGGGCCGGTTTCGGTCAGCGGGATCATCATCCCCTTCTTGACCATCTTGCCGTTCATGTCCTCGCCTTCGATCCACACCCGCATGTTTTCGTTGACCGGTGCCTTTTCGATGACCTGCATCAGCTCTGTTGGAGCGATCTTGTTGTACGGTGGATAGATCATGTCCATCCAGAAATTCGGGCGGAACATGCTGAAGGCCACGACCAGCAGAATGACAGTTTCATACCAGCGACTGCGCGTCAGGAACCAGTTCTGCGATGCAGCCACGAAGATCAGGCTGGCGGCGATAGCCATCACTACCACCAGAATGAACTCCGGAATGCTGCCAATATCGATCAGCAAGAGCTGCGTGTTGTAGATGAACATGAACGGCAACACGCTGGTGCGAATGCTGTACCAGAACGCCGTAAAGCCGGTCAGCATCGGATCGCATTTGGCGATCCCCGCCGCGGCATACGCCGCCAGTCCCACCGGCGGCGTCACGTCGGCCATGATCCCGAAGTAGAAGACGAACATGTGGATGGCGATCAGCGGCACGATCAGCCCGCTCTGCGCACCGAGTTCGACGACTACCGGCGCCATCAGCGTCGACACGATGATGTAGTTGGCCGTCGTCGGCACGCCCATGCCGAGAATCAGCGACGCCGTGGCAACCATGCACAGCATCAGCAGCAGATTACCCGCCGACATCAGCTCGACGACTTCGGCCAGCACCAGACCGATGCCGGTCAGCGTCACGGTGCCGACGATGATGCCGGCCGTCGACGTGGCGATGGCCACGCCGATCATGTTGCGCGCCCCGGCGACCAGTCCGACCTTGAGATCGCTGAAGCCCTGCAGCAGACCTTCCTTGACCTTCTTGTCGCCCTCACGGCGGAACCAGGCACTCAGCGGACGCTGGGTGACCAGAATGAAAATCAGGAACATCGTTGCCCAAAACGCCGACAGCGCTGGCGACAGTTCCTCGATCATCAGGTTCCAGATCAGTGCAGCAACCGGAAGCAGGAAGTGCAGACCGCTCTTGATCGTCGGCCCCGGCTCGGGCAGCTTGAGGATAGGCGAATTCGGGTCCTCCATATGCAATTCGGGATAATTCGACTCGTATTTGAGCAGACCGATATAGGAGAGCAGCATCAGCACGCCGACGATGAAGATCGCCGCATCACCGGCGACATCCTTGATCCAGCCCAGACCGAAATACACGGCGTTGGCCAGGATGATGAAGCCACACGCGGTCATCAGGAAACCGATGATGCGGTTGAGCAGCGGCGGCATGTGATCGCGCGGGATGCCCTCGAGATTCGCCTTGCACGCTTCCAGATGGACGATATAGAACAGGGCGATGTATGACATCACCGCCGGCAACGCCGCGTGCTTGATAATCTGCGTGTAGGGTATGCCGACGTATTCGACCATCAGGAAGGCCGCAGCGCCCATCACCGGCGGCATGATCTGGCCGTCCACCGAAGCCGCGGTTTCGACGGCCGCAGCCACGTGCGGCTTGTAACCGACGCGCTTCATCAGCGGGATGGTAAAGGTACCGACGGTCACCACGTTGGCGATCGAACTGCCGGAAATCAAGCCGGTCAAGCCCGAAGACACCACCGCCGCCTTGGCCGGTCCGCCACGCATGTGGCCGAGCAGCGACAGGGCTGACTTGATGAAGTAGTTTCCGGCGCCGCCGGTATCGAGCAAGGCGCCGAACAGCACGAAGAGAAAAACGAATCCGGACGACACCCCGAGGGCGACACCGAAAACGCCTTCGGTCGACAGCCAGGTGTGCGTCATTCCCTTGCCGAACGATGCGCCCTTGTGCGCAATCATGTCGGGCATGTGAGGGCCAAGGAAAATATAGCCGAGGAAAATGATCGCCATGATGGCCATCGGAATCCCCAAAACACGACGCGTTCCCTCAAGCAGCAGGGTAATCCCGACCAGCGCCACGGCGAGGTCGAGAGCGGTCGGCTGCCCTGGGCGTGCCGACAGTTGAACGTAGAACAGGTAAAGGTAGCCGGCGCAAAAGGCACCGATCAACGCCAGCGCCCAGTCCTGCAATGGAATACGGTCGCGCGGCGAACTCTTGAGTGGTGGGAACAGCATGTAGCCGAGAAACAGGGCAAAAGCCAGGTGAATCGCCCGTGACTCGGTATCATTAAGGACGAAAAAACCGAAGGTGAATGGCAAAGGCGAGGCAATCCAGAGCTGGAAAAATGACCAGGCCAGCGCAGTCCCCATGACGATTTTGGCCACCAGCCCACTCGGGCGGCGCCCCCCGGTATCCGACTCGGCGACCATCTGCCGGATTTCATCATCGGTCATTTCCGCTGTGTTGTTGATTTGCTCACTCACTCAGAGCCCCCTTTTCAATTATTTGAATGCGGGCGGCTCCGCGCAGAAGCCGCCCTGTCTCTGCAAGCATTGACACTAAGGTCATGCCTGAGCTCGTATTACATCCAGCCTTTTTCCTTGTAGTACTTGACGGCGCCCGAATGCAACGGAGCCGAAATGCCGTTTTTGATCATGTCTTTCGGATCGAGATTGGCCAGTGCCGGATGCAGCTTCTTGAACTCATCAAAGTTGTCGAACACCGCCGAAACCATGGCATAGACGACGTTATCCGGCACCTTGGCCGAAGTCACGAAGCTGGCGACCACGCCAAAGGTCTTGATCGGATCCGGGTTGTTCGGATACATGCCACCGGGGATTGTGGCATACGCGTAGTACGGGAACTCCTTGACCAGTTTGTCGATGGCCGGACCGGCAAGCGGCACCAGCTTGGCACCGCAGGTCGTCGTCGGGTCTTGAATGTTCGCTGCCGGGCTGGCAACGACAAAACCGAAACCGTCAATCTTGTTGTCACACAGGGCCGGGCCGTGCTCATCGGGTTTCAATTCGGAGGTCAGAGAAAAATCACTGTTCTTCATGTTCAGCGCGGTCATCAGGCGATCGACCGTCGAGCGCGTTCCCGAACCCGGATTGCCCACATTGAAGCGCTTGCCCTTGAAGTCTTCCATTTTCTTGATATTGGCTTCCTTGCGCGAAGCCACCACCAGCGCCTCGGGGAATACCGAGAAGACCGCGCGCAGGTCGGTATGCGCACCACCTTCCTTGAACTGGGCCAGGCCCTTGACGGCGTTGTATTCGACGTCGGATTGCGCGACACCGAAGTCGAGCTCACCCGCCTTGATCGTATTGATGTTGTACACCGACGCTGCCGTGCTCTCGACCGAACAGCGGATGCCATGCTTGGCTCTTTCCTTGTTCATCAACCGGCAGATGGCGCCGCCCGCAACGTAATACACGCCGGTGACTCCACCGGTACCAATGGTGACGAATTTTTGCTGTGCCACGGCGACCGGGCTGGCCAGTGTTGCACCAAGGGCTAGGGCGGCGGCGATAAGGGTTAGTTTTTTCATGCTTGAACTCTCCAGTAGTGTGCCCAAAATCTGAAAATCAAAAAACGATGAGGCAATTGCCCCGCTTTCAACTCCATCATGATTCGGCGACCGTTCACGAGCGTGATTGGCGTCTGGGATAACTGCTGCAGAATAGCGCCAATTGAAACCGCCGTGAACACTGTCATAAAAATAATCTTTCACTGAAATTGAGGCTCTATGAATACGCAAATAAAATACAGACTGATCCATGTGGAATACCTAGCAAATCGAATGCCATACCCAACACAAATACCATCGATCAGACTAAGCTATTGTTAATCATGTGCTATTTCAATCAATCCGAGACACGCTCCACAAGCACTGCACCGGTGCAGTGCCTTTTGTTACGCCGACGCACAACTATGAGCGGAGCGGAAAACCCTGTCCGCAACACAGGGACAAGTCGTGATAGAGTAATCAGCCTCTTTAGGCACATCTACGGTCACATTCATTTGCAATAAGGAGTTGGCATGGGCTTCAGTTCAGTTCAGGAAATCCGCGACGCCATCGCACGCGGCGAATGGAGAAAACCCACCTCCGGTTTGGCCCCTGGGTTCACCCAGGCCAATGTGGTCATCCTGCCGAAAAAATACGCTTTCGATTTTCTCCTTTTCTGCGGGCGTAACGAACAGCCCTGCCCGGTGATCGACGTCAGCGAAGCCGGAGTGATTGCCCCGCCCACCGCTGGACCAAACGCTGACATCCGCATCCACATTCCGCGCTACCGGATTTACCGGCACGGCCAGCTTGAGCGCGAAGCCGATGACATCCGCGATGTATTTACCGACGAGATGGTGACCTTCCTGCTGGGTTGCAGCTTTACCTTCGAGAACGACCTGCTGCAAAGCGGTGTCCCAGTTCGCCACATCGAACTCGATCGCAACGTGCCGATGTACGTCACCAACCGCGAATGCCGTCCGGCCGGAATTTTCTCCGGCCCGATGGTCGTCAGCATGCGTCCTATCCCGGAGGCACTGGTCAGCAAGGCCTCAGCCGTCACCGCCCGCTACCGCCGGGCGCACGGCGCGCCGGTGCATGTCGGCGATCCCGCAGCACTGGGCATCAAGGATCTGCAAAAGATCGATTTTGGCGACGCGCCGGAAATCCGCCCCGGCGAAGTTCCTGTCTTCTGGGCCTGCGGCGTCACGCCGCAGATGGCGCTGCAGCGCGCCAAACCGGATCTGGTGATCACCCACGCACCGGGCTATATGTTCATCACCGACATCCGTGACCAGGACCTGGCCGCATCGTGATCACCACGCTCATCGCCGAGACCATCCAGCGCATTGACCAGCTGGCACGCCGCGATCCCGGCCAGCGCGGCTTTGTCACTTTCGCCAGCGTTGATCACCTAGGTCGTGCGGCCGAACAACTGCTCACCGCAGAACGCGTCATTCTGGTCACCGGCTTCTGCATTCGCGCCGCGATGATCGGCGAAAATGACGGGCCACCCGGAACGCTGGCCGTGGCTGAAGCGCTGCGCCAGCTCGGCAAAGACGTCCATCTGGTCACCGACAGGCACAGCGCCGGCCTGCTGACTGCCGGCGCAGCCGCCTTCGGAAAGCCTTTCCCGACGCTGGAACTGAGCCTTGACCAGGTGCAGGCTGATCAGCAGATTGCAGCCCTGCTAACGGCATTTTTGCCCACCCACGTCGTGGCCATCGAGCGGCCGGGAAATGCCATCGACGGGCATCGTTATTCGATGCGCGGCGAATCCCTCGACGACCTCGTACCCTCGGCCGATCGCCTCCTGCAACTACCACGCAGCTACCGGACCATCGCCATCGGCGACGGCGGCAACGAACTAGGCATGGGATCACTGCGCGACAGCCTGATGCATCACGTGTTGCATGGCGAACTCATTTTTGCTGCCACCGCGGCGGATGAGGTGATCCCTGCCGGCATTTCCAACTGGGGAGCATACGCCCTCGTCGCCGCGCTTTCGCTACTCGCCGGCAAACTGCTGCTACGCTCGCCGCAACTCGAACGCGCAGTATTGGAGGCCCTTCTCGCTGCTGGCGCAGTCGATGGCTGCACCAGACTGACCGCCCTTTCGGTCGATGGCATCCCGTGGGAAGAGTATGCCGTGACACTCAGCGAGATCTACGAAGAAACTCGTCGGGCCTTGAACTGAAGACTCAGGGCGGTGGACGCCGCTTTAAATCGTTCGTCGCGGTTCAAAAGCCAGACGCACGGCCAGCGCCCCGAGCACGCACCCCATCACATAGCGCTGTGCCACCAGCCACATGGGATTGCGTCCAAACCAGACAGCCAGCCTCGCCGCAGAAAGCGTAATCAGCAGATTAACGGTGAAACTCACGACAATCTGCGTGCAACCCAGCATCACGCTCTGAACAAACACCGAACCCTGTTCCGGTGAAACGAATTGCGGAAAGATGGAAAGATAAAACACAGCGACTTTGGGGTTCAGGGCATTGGTTAAAAAACCCATGAGAAAAAGTCGTGGCGCGGAATCCGCCGGCAGGTGCTGCGCCTCAAATGGCGAACGCGCTCCCGGCTTCACCGCCTGCCAGGCCAGCCACGCCAGATAGAGCGCACCGGCCCACTTGAGCACCTCGTAAGCCATCGGCACGGCAAAAAACAAGGCGCTCAGCCCGATCGCCGCGGCCAGCATGTGCACCAGAAAACCGGCCACCACGCCGAACAGCGAAATCACCCCGGCCTTGCGCCCCTGGCAAATCGAACGCGAGATCAGATAAATCATGTTCGGCCCGGGACTCAGGACCATCAGCAGGGCTGCTCCGGCAAAGAGCAGCAGATCATGTGCGGGAATCATGGCAACCTTCTACAACGCTGAAAGAGTGGGTGACAGCACCAGGCCAACTACCGCGATTCCTTGATAATCCGCCCGAAACCCGGCTGCACCGGACGCGCATTGGGCTTGTAGAGACGCTCGAAAATCGCCAGCTGCTCTGGTGAAATCTGCTGCGTTTGCTTGAGCACCAGCCATAGCACCTCTTCTGAACACGGCGGCGCGGTCAATGATCCCATGAAGGTGTAATAGCGCCGATTCTCCGGCAGAAGCTTTTCGACATCAATGTTCTGTGCCGGAGGGGTCACATCGCCACCCTTCTCCAGCGGCAAATTATTGAGCACCATCTGGATCACCGGATTCTCCACGCCCTTCTCCAGCAACACCGTGACGATGGCCATCCGACCGTCCTCAGTGCGATGAACCATCTGCACATCCATGTCAAAGACCTTGCCCCCCACTGTCATCTCGGACGGACGATGGAACTGGATCTGGCTCAGCACGTAGCTCTTACCGAGCAGTGAGAGTCCACCGCCGTAGGTAATCACCAGCAGGTTCTTGCCGCTATCAACCACCCGGAACGACGTAGGGCGATAGAAAAACTGCAGCGGCTCGGTATCTACGGCGAAACCATCACGGATATCAATCGGTGACTGTCGCCGCCCGGA
>JBAXHE010000097.1:0-10219 GCA_037139055.1 Betaproteobacteria bacterium
GGTCAGATGAACGAGCCTCCCGGCAACCGTCTGCGCGTGGCGCTGACCGGTCTGACCATGGCTGAACGCTTCCGCGACGATGGCCGCGACATTCTGTTCTTCGTCGATAACATCTACCGCTACACCCTGGCCGGAACCGAAGTTTCCGCACTGCTCGGCCGTATGCCTTCTGCTGTCGGCTATCAGCCGACACTGGCTGAAGAAATGGGCCGTCTGCAAGAGCGTATTACCTCGACCAAGGTCGGCTCGATTACCTCGATCCAGGCCGTGTATGTTCCTGCCGATGACTTGACCGACCCGTCGCCGGCAACCACCTTCCTGCACTTGGACTCGACCGTCGTGCTGTCGCGTGACATCGCCTCGCTGGGTATCTACCCGGCGGTCGATCCGCTCGACTCGACCTCGCGTCAACTTGACCCGCAGGTGGTCGGTGAAGAACACTATCAGGTGGCTCGCGCGGTGCAGATGACGCTGCAGAAGTACAAGGAACTGCGCGACATTATCGCCATTCTGGGTATGGACGAACTGTCGCCGGAAGACAAACTGGCTGTGTATCGTGCGCGCAAAATCCAGCGTTTCCTGTCGCAGCCGTTCCACGTGGCAGAAGTGTTTACCGGTTCGCCGGGTAAGTATGTTCCGCTCAAGGATACGATCAAGGGCTTCAAGATGATCTGCAATGGCGAGTGCGACAACATCCCGGAGCAGGCTTTTTACATGGTTGGCAGCATCGAGGAAGTCTTCGAAAAAGCCAAAACCCTCTAAGCTCAACTCATTGCGTGCGTCGTTTCCGCAGCTGCTGCGGAAGACGATGCCCGTAAGGGAAGGAAACTATGCCACTCCGAGTTCATGTTGATGTCGTCAGCGCCGAAGAATTAATTTTCTCCGGCGAGACCGACTTCGCGGTATTTCCTGGTGAGGCCGGTGAATTGGGCATTTACCCGCGCCATACGCCACTCCTCACCCGCATCAAACCCGGCACGGTTCGCCTGAAGATGCCGGATCGCGATGATTACGAGCTTGTCTATGTCTCAGGCGGCATTCTCGAAGTACAGCCGACATTGATTACCCTGCTCGCCGATACAGCGATTCGCGCTCACGATCTGGACGAAGCCAAGGCCATAGAGGCGAAGAGCCGGGCCGAGGAAGCGCTGCAAAACCGGGCCACGGATGTTAGCTACGCCACGGCAGAAGCTGAACTGGCACAAGCCATTGCTCAGCTGCAGACGATCAAGAAGGGTCGCAAGAAGCATTGATTCAAGGTCTCCGAAATAGCAAAGGCAGGCTCGTGTAGCCTGCCTTTTTTATTGCCTGGAGATTTCAGGTCAGCGTGAAAACGCTTAGCCAGGACGCTAGATGGTGATCGCCTGTTTACTCGGGCAACAAGCAAACGTTCGGGAATTCAATTTGCATGTCGTTGTCTTTTGCGAAATTATGTAGGAAATTCCACATTTCAGGATTGGAATCCTTGAGTTCGCCGGCAATAAACACGGCTTTGTCCTCGCCGTGCATGATCGGCCTGACATTATCCGAATAGACCAGCTTGCCCGCATTGAACTGGGACAGAACGCCACACAAGCGGTGATCCCAGTCGCTTGGCCGGAAAACTTTGCCGCCCGTGGTGCGGCCAATAATGATGAAACAACCGGATTCAAGTATCTGCATGTGAGTAGTTTCTCTGAAAATAGGAGCCTGTGACTGTCTCAAATACAATGCCACCACGCGTAAAAATAGTCAATGCCGACGCTTGTCCTGATAGGCATGAGCTTAGCGAGTAGATCGAAAATAGGCCGGGTTGAGAAAGTCAGGATTCTAGAGCGCTAACGCGGTCGCCGAGCCCTTGAAAATGGTCGCGTAATTGTTCTGTAGAGGAAGAAAATTGCCTGAACTCATGACGTCGCGGCAGCGACGGGGATTCTTCGGCCAAATATTCAGTGAAATTCCTGAACAGATGATGTGCCTGCCGCCGTTGAAAGTCGAGGAAGCCGGCGCCGACAAGTCGAAGACGACGAGCGACGACGTCGCCAAGGAGGGGTGAAAGATCGCTTTCGATATCCCAGCGAAGATGGCTGAAGACCGACAGCAAGCACTCAGCCAGTTGCGCTGAGCCACTGATCTGCGCGCTGGCTTTCAAAGAGAAGGGACTGGCCAGAGATTTAAAGAATGAATCTGATGGTAACGCTAGCGTAACCGTGGCGGTCGCGTGCCGGGGTACGGGCCGCAGGTGTCCGGTGGCGGTAATGCCAGCCGAAAAGTTCTGCTGGCCTAGCTCCAGGCGGATCACCTGACTAGCAAAGGGCATTAGTTGATCGCGCGCCCAGCGCTCACTCTCCAGAATATGGTTAATGAGGCCGAGCGCAGCTTCGGTCAACATATCGACCGGAAGCGATTCAGTTGACTTGTTGCAGGCCGGCGATCAGCCAACCACGGCTGCCGTTGGTTGGCTTAGAAAGATTCCACACTTCATCAAACGGGGCCGCGGCAGCACCGGCCTCTTCGCGGATCATGCCGCTGAAATGAACGCTGGCAAAATGCTGGTCATTTTCAGTAACCACTTCAAGCAGTTCGGCGTTGAGTGTGACGATATCGGTTTGCTGCGGAGCGCTACCGCGTTCGCTCATCTGCATAGAGATCTCGGCAAAAACTTCCGGGCTGACGAATTCTCGAATGTCGTTGAGGTTCTTGGTATCGTTGGCCGCTTGCAGGCGAACAAAATTGAGCTTGGCCACGCGCAGGAAACCTTCCGTATCGAAGTCAGCGGGGATACGGGCATTGGCAACGGGTGCCGATGCTGCAGCATACTGAGGTACGGGCGGAGCCATCGAAGCATTACCTGCACCAGCGTACTGCATTGGCTCAGGAGCGGTTTCCTTGCGGCGGAATAGCAGCTTGAAGACAAAGAATGCGGCCATCACCAGCAAGCCGATCATCAGCATGTTCCCCATGCCTTCGCCAAGACCAAAGTGCGACATCAGTGCGGCGATGCCCAAACCAGCGGCGAGGCCAGCCAGTGGGCCCATCCAGTTGCGCTTGGGCGCGGCAGCGGGTGCCCCGACGGGAGCGGTCGGCGTAGCCGGGGTGGCGTGCTGGGCCGGTGCGGCGGGCCTGGGAGCAACCGATTGCCGTTGCATGCCGATGGATTTGCCGCCGCCAAGGCGAGCTGCTTCGGCATCGCCGAGGCTTAATCCCAGGGCGGCTACAGATACAAACAAAGCGAATAAGAATTTTTTCATACAGTGCTCCTTCAAAATTTATAACCACGATGCAAGGCAACAACCCCAAGCGTCAGGTTGAAGTACTCTACTTTCTCAAGACCAGCGTGCTCCATCATTCCTTTAAGCGTGTCCTGGTCAGGGTGCATGCGAATCGATTCGGCGAGATAACGATAGCTGGCCGAATCTTTGGTGATCAATTCACCAATTTTGGGAATGATGTTGAATGAGTAGAAATCGTAGGCCGGAGCCAGCGGTTTCCATATCTGGGAAAACTCCAGTACCAGTAGGCACCCTCCAGGGCGCAAGACGCGGCGCATTTCAGCTAAAGCCGCGTCCTTGTGCGTCATGTTGCGAAGCCCGAAAGCGACACTAACACAGTCGAAATAATCGTCAGGGAAAGGCAGCTTTTCAGCATCGCACTGCGCAACCGGGAGCATGAAACCTTTATTGCACAGGCGGTCCCGACCATGGGTCAGCATCGAGTTGTTGATGTCAGTGAGCCAGACCTGACCGGTTTTACCCACCTTGCGCGAAAAAGCCAGCGACAGGTCACCCGTGCCACCGGCGACATCAAGCACTCGCGAGCCTTCACGCACACCACTACGCGCGATTGTGAAAGACTTCCACAGGCGATGCATGCCACCCGACATCAGGTCATTCATGACGTCGTAGCGCTGCGCGACAGAATCGAAGACCTGGGCTACGCGCTGGGCCTTCTCTGCCTCAGCGACCTGCTCAAAGCCGAAATGAGTCTTTGTGTTCATAGTGCTCGGTAGTTGGGGTCAAAGCGCAAGAATTCAAGCTTTACTGCCGCCGCAGGAAGCGGGTTTGGGCGCGGTAGGGGGATAATCCGCCGGATCGCGGCTGGCGCCTTCGGCTTCAAGTTGTTCAAGATAGGCCTGCCACAAGGCGTCCTTGTTAAGACAAAGCGTATGAAGGATATCCCACGAATACAGACCGGTATCGTGGCCGTCGGAGAAAACCGGCTTGATGGCGTAGTTGCCGACCGGATCGATGCGCAGAATGTCGATGTCACGTTTGCCGACCTGCAGAGTTTCCTGCCCGGCGCCGTGGCCACGGGCCTCGGCCGACGGGGTAAACACCCGCAAGAATTCGTACGAAAGCTCGAAATGATCGGCGTCGTTAAAGATCAGCTCAATAATGCGCGATTTCTGGTGCAGCTTGATCTCGGTGGGGATCGGGGTGTCGGAATTCAGACCAGCCATGACGACCTTAGCGTAGGTTAAGACGCGCTATGATAGCGCAAAGTTTGAATTCTAGCGGAGTACATAAGATCAGTAGCTAAAAGAGCAGCATAGTCATCAATTTGTAATCTTTTTTACATAAACTGAACGTACGCTTTTACCGAGAGTCATCTATATATGTCAGCCACCATCCTTGTTGTCGAAGATGAACCCGCGATCCAGGAACTGATCGCTGCCAGCATGCAGCATGCCGGGCACCGGGTGCTGCGCGCCGATACCGCCGAAGAGGCGATCAAGCGGATCAACGAAACGCTGCCTGACGTCGTGCTCCTCGACTGGATGTTGCCCGGGATGAGTGGCGTTCAGTATGCACGTCGGTTGCGCAGTGAAGAGCGGACCCGGGATTTGCCGATCATCATGCTTACTGCGCGTAGCGAAGAACACGACAAGGTGGCTGGTCTGGAAGCTGGCGCCGATGACTACCTGACCAAGCCATTTTCGCCGCGCGAACTCCTGGCACGCATCAAGGCCGTGCTACGCCGACGCGCCCCGCAAATGACTGAAGACTGTGTCGATGTCGAGGGACTGCGCATTGATCCAGTGACCCACCGCGTTTCCGGCAACGGCAAGCCGCTGGACCTCGGACCGACAGAGTTTCGCCTGCTGCATTTTTTTATGACCCACGCCGAGCGGGTACATAGTCGGGCGATGCTGCTCGATCAGGTATGGGGAGATCACATTTTTGTCGAAGAAAGAACGGTAGACGTGCACATCCGTCGCCTGCGCGCTTCACTGGAACTAACCGGACATGACCGCCTGATCCAGACGGTGCGCGGGAGCGGCTACCGCTTCTCGGCGCAGCCCGAGTAATGGCGGTCTTCTTCCCTAGAAATGCGGCGTGACATCATGAGCGAAGTGTGGACTCGCACCCTGTGGATTTTGTTTGCACTGGTCTGCCTGGTCTTCGCGCCAGTAACGATTGTTTTCGACCGCCATTGGGGCTTGTTCTCCATCAGCATTTGCCTGCTGTTCTTGCTCGCCTGGCACCTCAATTCTCTGAAGCAGTTGCTCAACTGGCTGGAAGGTCCGCTCGACAATCCCTTGCCGCGCGGCCGCGGTCTGTGGGAAATAGCCTTTGCCGGACTGCATCGCCGGGTGCGCATACGCCTCGGGCAGCAACGGGCGATTTCGGAAACGCTCGATCGTTTCATCGGTGCTTTTCAGGCTTTGCCCGACGGCGTGATTGCTTTTGACCGTCACCGCCACATCAGCTGGATTAACGATCGAGCGGAGAAACACTTTGCCCTGTCGGCAGCGACCGATCGCGGGCAGGCGCTGACCAACCTGATCCGGCATCCAGAATTTGTCAGCTATCTTGACGCCGGGAGCTTTTCTGAACCCCTAATCTATCGCGATGGCCGTGTTGAAGGGCTGACCCTGATGCTGCAGGTGGTGCCTTATGGCGAAGACCAGAATCTCTTGGTGTCACGAGATATCAGCCAGATCGAACGCATCGAGACGATGCGCCGCGACTTTATCGCCAATGTCTCGCACGAACTGAAAACGCCTTTGACCGTGGTCGCCGGTTTTTCGGAGATGCTCGCTGAAGACTATGAAGGTTATGGCGAATCCGAGGTCAAGCACTTCCTCAAGCTGATCTGCGAACAAAATGTGCGCATGCAGCGGCTGATCGAGGATTTGCTGACGCTCTCGGCACTCGAATCCGGTGCTCCGGCGTCAAATCAGGAACGCGTCGAGGTGGGGCCGATGCTCAACAGCGTTCTGGCTGAGGCCGAGGCGCTTTCCGCGGGGAGTCATAATATATCGCTGGAAATAGAAACTCCGTCAGTACTCGGTGGGTGTGCCAATGAATTGCGCAGCGCTTTCAGCAATCTGGCGGTCAATGCCGTCCGTTATACGCCGCCAGGCGGTCGAATCGACCTGATTTGGCGGGTACGCGAGGGGAATGGGGAGTTTGTCGTCGCCGACACGGGTATCGGCATTCCCGCGCAACACCTGCCGCGTCTGACCGAACGTTTCTATCGCGTCGATCGTAGCCGTTCGCGCGAAACTGGAGGCACCGGCCTAGGCCTGGCCATCGTCAAGCATGTCCTGACGCGCCACCATGCCACTCTCGAGGTAGAAAGCGAACCGGGCAAAGGCAGCCGCTTTACCGTGCGCTTCCCCGCCCGCTGCCTTGTCCAGTGATTACAGCAGGACGCGTTCAATTCCGCCGTCGTTAACCTGGCGGATATAGTTCTCCATCCAGTCCTGGCCGAGGATTTTGCGCGCCATTTCGACGACGATGTAATCCGCTTCAGTACCACCATCGTCGTTATAGCGTGAAAGGCCCTGCAGACACGACGGACACGAGGTGAGAATCTTGACCTCGCCGGCGAAACCATCGGCGCGTAGTTGGCCAGCTCCCTTCTCGATTTCTTCCTGCTTGCGGAAACGCACCTGCGTCGAGATGTCCGGCCGCGTCACGGCAAGTGTCCCCGATTCGCCACAGCAGCGATCAGAAAGTGCCACCGGCTGGCCCATCAGCGCATTGGCGACCTTGATTCCCGACATCGTCTTCATCGGTGCATGGCAAGGCTCGTGGTACATGTAGCGCGACCCTTCAGTGCCTTCCAGCGTAACACCTTTCTCGAGGAGGTACTCGTGGATGTCGAGCAGCCGGCAACCAGGGAAAATCTTGTCGAATTGGTACTTGAGCAACTGGTCCATGCAGGTGCCGCACGAGACGATCACTGTATTGATGTCGAGATAGTTCAGAGTGTTGGCGACACGGTGGAAGAGCACGCGGTTGTCAGTGACGATTTTTTGACCCTGGTCGGATTCACCGGCGGCGATCTGTGGATAACCACAGCAGAGGTATCCAGGTGGCAGTACGGTTTGCGCGCCAATCTCGTAGAGCATGGCCTGCGTGGCCAGGCCAACCTGCGAGAAGAGCCGCTCGGAACCGCAGCCAGGGAAGTAGAACACTGAATCACCGTCGTAATCCGGGGCGTTGACTTTGCGTGGATCGCGGATTACCGGGACGACTTTGTCGTCCTCGATATCGAGCAGCGCACGCGATGTCCGCTTGGGTAGTCCGCCGGGCATCGGCTTGTTGATGAAGTGGATGATCTGCGAGCGGATCAGCGGCGAAATGAAAGGCGGCTGGCCGAGCGTCGCCGGCGGCTGCTTGGTTTGCCGCTGGACTAGTCCGAGGGCTTTGGCGACCTTGTACGCCAGGCGCTGGCCGGCGTAGCCCCAATCGATCATCAGCTTGCGCGTCAGACGGATCGTTGCCGCGTCTTTCATGGTCAGGAAGGCCATCGCTGCGACCTTGGCCGGAACGATTTTCTTCTTGCCCTGCTGGCGCAGGAAGTTGCGCATGCGGATCGAAACGTCGCCGAAGTCGATATCGACCGGGCAGGGATTGACGCATTTATGACAGATCGTGCAATGGTCGGCGACGTCGTTGAACTCGTCGAAATGGGCCAGCGAAATGCCGCGCCGAGTCTGCTCTTCATAAAGGAAGGCCTCGATCAGCAGCGAGGTGGCGAGAATCTTGTTACGCGGTGAATAGAGCAGATTGGCGCGCGGCACATGCGTCGAGCAGACCGGTTTGCACTTGCCGCAGCGCAGGCAGTCCTTGACCATCGTCGAGATGTCGCCAATTTCGGATTGCTCCATGATCAGCGATTCGGTACCCAGCAGCGAGAACGAAGGCGTGTAGGCGTTGGACAGGTCGCTGCCGGCGAGCAGCTTGCCCTTGTTGAAGTGACCGTTGGGATCGATCCGTGCCTTGTAGTCGCGGAAAGGCTGGATTTCTTCCTCACTCAGGAACTCGAGTTTGGTGATGCCGATGCCGTGCTCACCTGAAATTACGCCGTCGAGCGCGCGGGCCAGGGCCATGATGCGCGTGACCGCCGCGTACGCGGTTTGAAGCATCGCGTAGTTATCTGAATTGACCGGGATGTTGGTATGCACATTGCCGTCGCCGGCGTGCATGTGCATGGCGACAAAAACCCGGCCGCGAAGCGTTTCCTTGTGAATCGCATCAATCCGTTCGAGTACCAGGCGGAAGACGTTGCCGTCGAAAATCGTTTCAAGCTGCGGGCGTAGTTCGCTTTTCCATGAAACGCGCAGCGAATGATTCTGCACCCGATGGAACAGCGACGACACTTCGGCTGTGGCGTTCAGTGGCAGGGCTTCGATACCGTAGCGGGCAAATTCGGCTTCCGCTTCGGCCAGCGGCAGGTCGAGATGATCGAGCAGCCACTGCCAGCGTTCGCGGATGGCAGCAATGGCCTCCTGCGCAGTTTGCGCTTTGTCGCCGATCAGTACGGCATTGTCGAGATTGGCGTCACCACGATGCAGCGGCAGTTCACCCTGAAGGAATTCGATGAGGCTGTCACACAGCGCCAGCTTGTTCTGGATCGACAGTTCGATATTGATGCGTTCGACGCCGTCGCAATAGTCGCCCATGCGCGGCAAGGGAATGACCACGTCCTCGTTGAGCTTGAAGGCGTTGGTGTGGCGCGAGATGGCGGCGGTGCGCGAGCGGTCGAGCCAGAATTTCTTGCGCGTGTCGGCATCGACGGCGATAAAGCCTTCGGCCGAACGCAGATTGCACAGGCGAACAATATCTGACGCCGCGGCCATCACGGCGTTTTCGTCGTGACCGACGATGTCGCCGAGGAGGACCATTTTCGGACGACCGGATTTTTCGCCCTTGCGCTTGGCCTTGGCGGCGTAGCCGATGGCTTTGACGTAGCGCTCGTCAAGGTGCTCGAGGCCGGCCAGTTGCACCCCGGCCTGATGTCCGGTGCCACCGGGCTTGAAATAGTCGGTAATCTCGACGATGGCCGGTACCGCTTCGCGCACCTGACCGTAAAATTCGAGACAGACGGTGCGCGTATGCGGCGGCATTTTGTGCAGGATCCAGCGCGCGGCGATGATTAGGCCGTCGGTGCCTTCTTTCTGGATACCCGGCAGCCCGGCGAGGAATTTGTCGGTGACGTCCTTGCCGAGGCCTTCCTTGCGGAAAATTCGGCCGGGGATAGCCAGCACCTCGATATCACCGAGTGGTGTCTTGCCGTCGATGTCGAAGCGGCGGATTTCAAATTGCGTCAGTTCCTGCTCGTGAATCTTGCCGAAATTGTGATTGAGGCGCGTCACTTCCATGACGTAGCCGTCGGCGTCGACCATTTTCCACCAGGCCAGATTGTCGAGCGCCGTGCCCCACAGCACGGCCTTCTTGCCGCCGGCGTTCATGGCGATGTTGCCGCCGACGCACGAGGCGCTGGCTGACGTCGGGTCAACAGCGAAAACGAAACCCGAGGTGCTCGCCGCTTCGGAGACGCGATCGGTGACTACGCCGGAACTGGTGCGGATCGTCGCATAGGGCCGGTCGCAACCAGGGAGTGTCATTTCTTCGACCGGGCCGATATCGATCAGCTTCTCGGTATTGATGACTACCGACAGCGGAGTCAGCGGAACCGCGCTGCCGGTATAGCCGGTGCCGCCGCCGCGCGGGATGATGGTCAGCCCGAGTTCGATGCAGCCGCGGACCAAGGCGGCGATTTCTTCTTCTGTATCGGGGTAGAGAACGACGAAGGGATATTCGACACGCCAGTCGGTGGCGTCGGTGACGTGCGAGACCCGCGCCAGACCGTCGAAGGCGATGTTGTCGCGGCGCGTATGCCGCAGCAGGGTTTTCAGCACTCGGCTGCGCAATGCTGCGGTGTGATCAAAGTGGCGCTCAAAGGCATTGACCGCCGCTTGCGCGGCATCGTACAGCTTGAGCAC
>JBAXHE010000098.1:0-10180 GCA_037139055.1 Betaproteobacteria bacterium
GCTTCGAACCAAGGGGTAGGCCGTTCGAATCGGTCCGGGCGGGCCACTAATATCTTGTAAAGACAAAAGGTTAGATCAGTAATGATCTGGCCTTTTTTCATTTGGATATTTGCTGTGCCAGAAACGTGTCGTGTTTGTTGTTTGTGGATTTGTATATCAGTCAGCGACTCACGTTAGTCTGAAATTGACACGTTGCAGTTATTCATCTGTCCAATACCACCGGGAAGTAAACTAGCAATTGCTCGAATTGCACGGCTGTGACGTGTTTCAGAAGACTTAAATAGACCGCCACAATGTTGTTTAACACTGCAACCATCACAGTCGGAAAGGTAAATGTTCTTGTAATCGGAAATGCTCTGTCTGGCAAAATACCAGAGCGAATTGGGTAGAACGCACAAGGGTAGGTTGTATAAGGAAACAGCTATCCCTCGATAGAATAAATGCCTTACAGTGGCTTCAAGGGTTTCCGCATAATCAATCGGGTCAATCCAAACTTGTTCCCAATTCTTTCTAACGTAACCCATATTCTCAAGCCCCATCAACGCGACGTGGCGAACAAAGGGAAGATTGCGATAGATGAATTCAGCTAGTGCTACTAATCCAGGAATAGTCTGCTTATGCAGCACAACGCGAATTTCCACTGCGAGACCGTGTTTTTCCGCATTATAAAGACCCTGAATGGTTTGATCGAACGCCCCTTTTGATTGCACGATGTAATCGTGGTCAGAAGCATTGTTTGCGTATAGAGGAATTGAGGTTAAGAAATCCGAATGGCCAATATTGGCTAACTTTTCTGTGAGTTCCTCGTAAGAATACATTCGCCCATTAGATAGCATGGTTAACGACGTCGCAGGAAAACGTTCGTTAAGTCGAGACACAATCTGAACGAGGCCATCCTTAAGCAAGGTGGGTTCTCCTCCTGTGATACCCAATTGCGAAGGAGGCGTCGGTATGAGATCAATGAGACGCAGGTGTTGCTCAAGCACGTCCCCGTCAGGAACGTCTTGGGGAGGTTGCGAGCACATAATGCAGTTGCTATTGCAACGTTCAGTGACAAAGATAGCGTTATGCGGGGAATCAGCCCGATATAGGACGTGTGTGAATCCGTTACCGGCGGGGTAGTTGATTCCTTCAACATCTTGCGGGCATCCGCCGGGGTGAATGACCAGGTCTGCGCTGATGCCGTAGCCCGCGCCGATAACGATGATCTTGTTGCCTTGCTGGATTTTCATGATTGCAGCTCCTTTATCTATCGTTCATTGGCGTAGCGGAAGGGGAAGGCGGCGAAATCGATATTTATGTAGTCGTCGCCAGCAATATTAAAACCGCTGTACGTGTTTCGCTCTTTGACGCAATTTGACAGGTGATCGCTGATCGGTGCCAAGTTCGTATCACCGGCTGGATTCTCGAGATTGAGTTCCCACCCGACAGGGTTGTATGGATTCCGGGCAATATCCTCTGTGTAGTAACCAGCCACACCAGAGCCTGCACGCTTCTTCCGAATGCGTAGCGCGACGGTCATCCCAACATTGTCACAAGGGCCATCGGCACTACTGTTTCCCTTCGACCCAGACAGCCCCAAGAATCCGGGAACATCAGCAAGAACGATCCAGCGGTAGGTTCCTGACGGCAGCGCGGATGAGACAACAAACGAATTATTCAACACGCTACTGATCGTAGAATCGGTCGTTTCCAGCGTCGTTTGTTCGAGGTAAAGTAGCTTCCCGAGGGTGAGTTCAGGATGGTAAAAATACCAAGACCCGGCGGCTTCGTTTTTGAGAATAATCGCCTTGCGCGAATTTCCAACATTGTCGATCACCGTGTCAGCAACGCCATTGACGTGCGTTAAACGCCCTGTGGCAACGCCGTTCAGTTGTGCCACTTTTATCGCGTAGGCTACATACGAAGCGCCTCCGAGCGCAGGAAATGCGAACTTCGCTCCGGTGCCGGTAGTGTCTAAGCAATTCGCAATATCGTCAGAGAACCGCCAGCGCCAACCCTCTGCGCCGAGTGATTTGAAAATCTCGATGTAGTTCGCCCAGCCTGGACGAGCCGCAGCCAAGGTCGCCTGAATGTTCGCGCCTGAGTCCGTGACCGAAACGAAGGCCGATGATGCTTTCTGGACAGGCGGGAATGGGAGATTCTTCGTGCAATATGGCAACGCTCCAGCGATAGGGTAGTCAAAAGGCCTTTGGCCGTAATTCAAGTCGTGATATTCACCCGAGGCGCAATCGACTGCTGGTAAGTAAGTGCCAGCCGGTACTGTGAACATAACTCCAAGAGGATTCCCGTTCTTGTAGGCGCTGAGTGTTAAAGCGTTTGCATCGAAAACGAAGCCGAGGGTACTCTTCCACCGCCACCACGTCGAGCATCGGCTCAGACATCAAAGCCGTGAGCTGATCAACGCTGAATTCATCCGCTGAAACGGTTGTCGACGCCTTGCTCCAGGCACGCCCGGCACGGCGGAAGCCTTCGACCTTGGCCGAAACCATTAACGACTTAACCGCGCCGTCCTTGCTCTTCGGCTGCGGTGTGCTGCCCCCCCCAGGGGGAGTGACTTTCGTCGCATCACTCTGGGTAGCTGCGGAACCCGTCGCTTGAGTGTTGGACTCCAGGGCGGCCGGAGCCGCCCCTTTGCCCGTCTCTCCAGCGGGGATTTCCGACTTTGCGGGCGCTGGTTTATTCGTTGCTGCCGGCTGTTTTTTTGCAGCAGGCTTATTTCGGTTCGTGGCCATGATCGCTCCTGGTTAGTTGATCAAACGCTGAGTAAAGCCCCCTCAAGAGAAGGGGCTGGGGCTTAGCGATCGACCGGTTTAGCCGGCGCCGGTGCTGCCGAAGGAAAGCTGCCAGTAGCCGTACAGACCGGTGGCCCGTGCCTCGGCACCGAACTTGAATTCAGCGCGATTGAAGACGTCGTCGTTTTCCGAGCTGGTCTGCGACACAAAGGTCGGTTTCTTGCGCATTTGAACGATGAACGGCTTGATCGACTGTTTGCTGGTGACATGCAGCATCCAGGCGGTGGCGCTGGTCAGTGCCGGATTCACCAACACCTTGGCAGTCCCCTTGTACGGATTGGGCGCGTTGTCATCCAGCTTTTCGGCCTCGCACAGTGTCCGTGCCACGGCCTCAAGAGCCGGAGGAACTTCCAGCGTGTCCGGAACCAGCCGTAGCGACATGCCTTCTTCGTCCTTGAGGTTCATGATGGCCGTGCGAGCTGCGCCGTAGCTGGCCAGCGCCGCCGCCTTGGAGGCACACGACAGAGCGGCCGTACCCTTGTTGCTGACACTTCCGTCGCCGACCGGATGATCGGTGTCGTAGTAATACTGGCCATCGATCCCCGTCTGCGTGAAGGCGTTGTTTTTCAGATCATCGACAATAATGTCATTCAACTCAGAGGCTGACTCTCCGGCCTGCATCGCCTGATTGTTGTAGATGCCAAGACGGTCATCATCAATATCATTCCGCTTGACGGCGATGGTCGTTTCCCAATCCTCGTTGGCCTTGTAGTACTTGCCAGCAGCCAGAGACTTGACGACCTTGTCACCGAACCACTTACGCATTTTCGGGAAACGGGAAATCCAGGCGTAGTCTTCTCCGGCGCCGGTGGACGGGACTTCCATCGCGGTGGCTTGCCAATTACCCGGCTGTGCCTTCAGCGCGTTGTGGAAGATGGTTTTCAGCCCGGTGAAGATGGACTGGATATTCGCCGCGTTGACCAGCATGCCCGCAAAGGCTATGCCGGGGATCGTCTCCGGATTGGACGCGATCAACAGCGCAACGTCCTGGTTGATGGCTGACGCCGGCATGGCGATCAGGGCAAGCAAGCCGACAGCCAGGGCTGCGACGATGCTGAATGACTTTTTCATTGGGTTCTCCTGAAAATTAACGTGGCATTTCATTTGCTGCGCGAACCTCTCGCGCAGCGTTTACTTGATTTACTCGACCCAGACGCCGTCGGAATCGACGCCGACTACCTTGCCCGCTGCTGATCGGGTGTTGGTGCCATTGGTCTTGGCCACGGTCTGGTCATCGACGATGTAGCAGGTCTTGCCGAGTTCGGCCTGGGTGACCAGGTCAGCGGCGGCATTGGCAAACTTGAACGCCTTTCCGCGACGAACCATGATGATCTTTGCGCCGTCGGCGCCGCCGGTGTTATCCACCTGCGATTCAGCGCGACCGAGATAGGTCAGCGTCGTCGCCGCACTTCCCGGAGCTGCATAACCGGTGGCGTTGGCCGCGACCAGGGCGCCGGCAAAAATCTTGACGTTTGCGGCAACGGGAGCCGGAAGCAGCCCGCCATCGCGCATGTGGGTATTACGATCGGCAGTCAAAGCCATTGAAGTCTCCTGAGAGTGGTTAAGGCGTTAAGGAATCCGGTCAGGCGGGGGCCGACAGGGTTTGTTTGAAATCGTCCTGCGCGACGCCGAGCAGCTCGCAGACCTTGACTTGCTCGGCTGACAGCACGGCCACCGATGCTCCGGCGCCATTACCGGACCCGCCCGATTGCGACTCGCCCGGCTTGATGATGCCTTCGTAAATATCGCGCACCAGTTCGATCATGCTGTCGTTGCGCACGCAGTAGTCGAACTCGTCAATCATCAGCATGCGGCCGCTGGTGGCGAGCTGCTCGCACACCTGGTCGAGCATTTGCGGGATGGTGCCGTGCGGCTTGGCGCCCATTTCGAGCAAGACTTTTTCGAGCATGGCCTTGCATTTCCAGGCACTGCGCATCTGCACGAAGTAGGAGCGGTTTTCGTTGGCAATGGCCAGCGCCGAGGTGGTTTTCCCATATCCTGCCGGGCCGTAGAGCACGGCAATGCCAGGCAAACGTTCGTTGCGGCCGATAAGGCGCTCGGTGGCGGTACGCACCAGGCTGAGGTTGTTAATCTGCGCAATTTGTGACATTCTTGAATCTCCCGTAGTAGAAAAAGTGGTGCTCCGAGCCGTCGTCTATCTCACTAGGCGGCGGCTTTTCTCTTTGCCTCGGCGCGAAATTGCGCGGATTGCTGGTAGCTGCGGTGCCAGCGGGCGTCTTGTTCATCGACGAACTCACCGGCAAATATCCGGTTATCGATTTCCCGCCATTCGGCGTAGTTTTCGGCGGCGCTGCGCGCGGTGCGGGACTGCCTGAAATTCGCGGCCTGCTCTGATTTATTCATCACCGGCGGCTCTTCATGCATGGCGATCGTCTTTTCGTGGGTAACTTGCTCTGTGGTATGCAGGGCAGCACGATCAAGAATTCGACCGCCGATGACGATCTGCGCGGATGACGGCGCCACCAGCGCCGGGCCGCCATGCATTTCTTCGAGGATCTCGGTGCGCTTGACGTCGATGCGCTGCAGGCGACCTTTGGCACGCTTCTCCCGCGCTTGCTGCTGCACAGCGACCGGGAAGGCAGCGCGCTTGTTGCCATTAACATCTGCATCACAGATGAAACGACCGTCCGGGGCGTAGATCCAGACCTTGGCCGGATCGCGGATGTCATAGGCGACATGCAGCGCCATGCCATGAAACTCTTCCAGTTGGCGGCTGTAGTAGATGTTGGTGAAGAGGTTGATTTCTCCACGCGCCACGGTGCGCTCAATGCGCGGCCGGAAGAAGTCGACCAGCTCGATCTCGGTAAGGCGCTCAGCCTGCCAACCGCGCGCCATCCATGAGGCCCATGCGCCATCCGGTGAGACTCCGCCCAGGCTACGATGCGGCCGGGCGTTATAGATGGAAACCTTTTCAGCGATGAAATTGACAAACACGTCGTGTGGAATCAGGGGCATCGATCCGCCGTGCTTTAACGCTTTGCGCGTTAATTTGAACTGTGCCAGGCGTGCTTCCTTGTCCATGCACACGCCGACATAGCTCGGCAGTTCCTTGGCCGCTGGAACCCATAAGGTCCGGTGCAAGCGCTCGATGATGCCCTTTCCCTGGGAGTTGTACGGCAGGGCGAATTCAGGCGAAGCGTGAATGCGTGCAAGGATGCCGGTGGCTTCGTCGGTGAGCAGGTTGGCGCGGTAGCCGGCACCGTTATCGCCATAGACGATGGCGGGCAATCCGCACAAGCGAACGCCGGTGGCCAGCGCGTCGGCCACGCTGATCGAGTTCTCCGCCAGGCTGATGCTCCAGCCGGTAACGCGGCGTGTGCCGCCGTCGATGAAGACGGTGATTTCCGGGCGGAAAGGCCGACCATGAAACGGATGCTGCACTTCCGCGTCGAAGGTATGGCCGTCGGCGATCCAGGCGTCGTTCGGCTGGAAGTCGCTCCAGTCACGGCGGATGAAGGGACGGATGTTCTTGAGTTCGCGCGTGCCCATGCGGCCGCGCTCGCGGGTGACTTCGCCCAGCTTGGCAAGGAAGCGGCGTACCTGATGCACCGATACTCCTGGCCACAGCGTAACGAAATCGCGGTGCGCCTCTTCAACAGAGGGTTTCTGAGGAACTTGATATTGTGAAAGGAAATCCTTGGCCCATGCCGGGACGCGCATGTCCTTCTGCTGTACTTTCGGGGTCAGGTCGCCCGAACCCAGCCAGCGCTTGAGGGTGCGTACTGATGGATAGCCATCGCCAGCCCGGCCGCGCGGATCACGCGCCTGGCGCAGAATCTTGTTGGTGTATTCGTCGAGTTTTCCGGCCCGTGCGTTGGTCAGCAGCGTCGTTAACGCGGCCTCTTGGCTGCATTTGCTCTGATCCTGCAGGCGATTCAAGGCAGCGATGACTCCGCTGCGCGCATCGCGCTCCAGCCGTTGCTTGTCGGTGACCAGATAGGCCGGAGATGAAAAAACGATAGGGGCGGAGATTTCCTGGGCAATGACCGGAAGCGCCTTGGCCATTGCGTGTTTTTGAATGGCCTGGCGTACATCGGAAGGAAGGTCGGTGAGTGAAAAATGGCGCTTTTTACCGCCACGTACAGCTTGTTCTTCAAATGGCCAGGATTCTTTTTCGGCGCGTTTTGCTGTGGCCTGTTTTGAAACACCCAGCGCCTCAGCAATTTCAGCCAACGTCAGGCGTTGCAGGCTTGTGGGTAGTGCGGCATTCATTTCCACTCTCCCCGTGCCCAGGAAGGAACGGAGCAGCCACGGATTACCGGCGGTAAAACACCACGGTTTTGGCGTGCAGCGATATTCATAAAACGCACATCGGCTCGGAGGCTATGTAGTTGCGGAAGGCGTTTCGTTTTGTTGAGCGCGATATCGAAATCACGCTGCAGGCAGCGCTTTTTCATTCCATATCTCCGATGGCTTGTTTGAGTTGTTTGATGCGTTTTGTGGCATCCTCTTTGAGGCGCTCAAGCTTGCCGATCTCGGAATCGAGCGCATCCTTTCCCATTTGAATTTTTCCGCCGCGAACGCTGGCTACCCAGGCGATCAGGCCGGTTGTTTCAACGGCGACTTCAAATGCAGGGAGGTACTCAAGGGGGAAACGCCAGCCTTCACGGCTTTCGGCTGTCCATGAATCGAGTTGGTGCTTGGTGATATGGTCGCCGGTCAGCTCGGACATACGAGCGGCGACAATCTCTCGGGAAATAGGGCACGTCTTCAGCAGGTCTGAGAGCAGGTGCCGCAATACGATGTTGAAATTGAGTGCGCCTGGCATCGGCGCGGTAGGTACTGGAACCTCGAAAAGATCGAGGGTCAGGGTATCTGCAGGGCGGCGCATGGGGTGTCTACGCCGCTATACGCAAATTGCCATTGCGCGCTGTCGTAGCTGCGGTACACTGGATAGCACGGAATCCTTGTGGCTTGCGTGTACCGTCTTCGTTGTAACGCGATGGCCAGATTGCTTTGGGATGCACTCCAATGGCGTCGGCAATGCGTTTTTCGTTGGCGGGATAGCTGCGGGTCAGAGCGGCCGAGAGTGTGGATGAGCTGGTTAATCCATGCGCTTCGGCCAGACCGGCCAGAGTAATTCCACGCATGTGCAGTTCCATTTTGACTTTTGCTGGGTGCCAGTCCATCTGACTGGCTTTTTTGTCGGGCTTGGTTGCCATGTTTAGCGCCTCGGGTTGGTTAATCGTTGGATGGCATTACACCACCATAAATAGTGGTATGACAACGGTGTTGACCACTAATTTTTACGGTTGACGCTTTTGTTCTTTATCGTGTTTTGGTAAATCTTATGTTTTCTTTTATAAATCAATTGCTTGCTGTAAGCATCAACCGGAAATTAAGGTTGGCGCTTTGGTTGACGCTTTCGCGATGAAAGCGTCAACCTGCGATCTAGCCGCTCTTGGCGCCCGAATGAAGGCCGCAAGAGAGGCTGCTGGCTTGTCTAGGCCGGCATTTGTAGAAATATATGGTGGTTCCGTCAGGACTCTGGAGAACAATGAGGGCGGAAGGAATGAGCCAGGCGGTTGCCTGATAGCAGTTCTTGCTAATTTGGGAATCAATACCAACTGGCTGCTTACAGGTGAAGGCCCAATGCTCATGGCCGGTCTAGTTCCGCCCGTTGTGGAAGCTGTCTCACCAGGTATCAATGTCGATGCCCTGGAGGCCATCATTGAAGGGGCGCTGAAAATCTCGCCGAATGCCCCGCCTGGCAAGATAGCCGCCCACAGCGCCAAGCTATATCAGCGCTGTATTGAGGATGGATTGATTACCCCGGATGGGATTGGCGACGGCAACCACGACGCGGCAGCCTGATTATTACTTTGGTCTAGTTGTTCGCAAAACCAAGGCGTGGCATGCTTCCGTTAATAGGGGAGTATGCCGAAACAACAATATACGTGGCTGTTGGCGCTTTCGATGATCGTCAGCCAGCAGGAAAACGACGATGACCAGGGCAAGCCGATATCCACAGAAATGAGGGATGTGACGGGTGTCGCTGGCCAACTGCGCCATCACAATCACCAGGCCGCTAATGAATTGATGGCAGCTCTGTTTATTTATCTACTGCTTTTTGTTCTTTCCAGTGCCATTAACTGCGCAAAATACGGCAATTCCGGATCATTATTTTGCAAATTAACGCACCGCCGTTTTTTCCTGCCGCTGCCCTACATCGTGCTTCAAATGGGCGACGTAGCCAATTTAGCGCTCTTATTGTCCAGTGACAAAACGATCACATCCCCACAATGAGATCAGTCAATGTCCAATCGATTGCTCAAAACTAACGCCGAGGTCGTTCGTTATCTCTGGTGTCAAATCGTTGAATATCAATAAAACCAGTCTGATCCATCAGTAGGTGGAAGCTTTTTTTCTCGTTTTCTTCAAGCCTCATCACTCGTGGAGAGCCATACGACGCGCCGGAAATCCGACACGAACCTTTTCCAGAAGGATCTTGACTTCCTTGTAGTAGATGCTCTCCTGGCTCAACAAAAAATTGCCCGGTTTCGCTAGTGCTCAATCGAGCTGCCAAGACTTGGTCAATGTAGAAGGCAAGGTAGCATCCAGTACCTATCCCACCACCTTCCCGTGTTACAACGATAGTCGAAGTCGCTCTAGCTGACTTTTCTTGAAATGCCGATAATCTTTCAGCTGCGACAGGGAAAACCTTTGGTGGGGGTAAAGGAGCTGAAGAGCATCCTGAAAGAACCGCCACGGCTAGACTGACAAGCATTGGTCCGATAGGCTTCATTTTGAAAAGTCTTTCTGTAAGGGTCACCAACGTGCATAACAAGGAAGTTAGTATCTAGGCTGCGCTAAAAATCAAAGATTATTGACTTCGTGAGGTGGTTGTTCATTGCGACATGACGACCGGTCAAGATTCGAAAATTTAAACGTGTGGTATTGCGAGAATTGGCCGATAGTTTTCTGTCATGTGATACGACGAACCTTGAAATCCTACCAGAGGGAGCTGCCAATGGGGGGCTTTGGCGAACGTGATCTCAAATTACCTTAATAACAGTAAAAATTGGTAGACCGAACGGACTTGTTATTATTAAAAACAATTTGGGAAATACTGAGTAAGTCGTTTTCGGGCCGTTAGATTTTTGTGGGTGGCGTTTTGAACCCAACCCGCTCTTTTCGGTCATATTCGTGGAAATGGCATCAGGAGTAATGCGTTCGGCCATGTTAAACTCAGCGGTGGCTTCTTCTCTAGCGTAATCAACGGTAAGGCATATGGCTACACAAAAAAATGCTGCGCTTCGCTGGGTGACTTATGACGTAACTGCCCAATGTGACGTCGATCAGTATATTCGGCCATCATTCAGGATTTTATGAAACATAATCCCCGTGTATCCAACCCCACCCCT
>JBAXHE010000099.1:0-10095 GCA_037139055.1 Betaproteobacteria bacterium
CCAGGTCGACTTTGCCGCCGGCACCGCCTACGACCCCCCGGGCAAGGCGGGAACGGCGTCGCTGACCCAGGGGCTGATCGACATGGGCGTCAAGGGCCTGGACGAGACGCAGATTGCCAACCGTCTGGCCGATCTCGGAGCGTTGCTCTCCGGCGGTGCGGATATGGACAGAGCCTCGGTCAGCCTGCGCACGCTTTCGGACGCCGCCAAGCGGGTTCCGGCCGTCGACATCCTGCGTGCCGTATTGACCACCCCGCAGTTTCCGGCAGAGGTGCTCGATCGGGAGAAAGCGCGCACGGTAGCGGCGCTCAAGGAAGCGCTGACGCGCCCCGATTCGATTGCCAGCAAGGCTTTCTGGTCAGCGATGTATCCAACGCATCCCTATGGCCGCTATTCAACGCCTGAGTCCGTTGCCGGGCTGGAACGTAGCGATCTGCTGGCCTTCTACCAGAGCTATTTCACCGCGAAAAGAGCGGTGGTGACCCTCGTCGGTGATCTTTCACGCAAACAGGCCGAAGCTCTGGCGCAACTCATCACCGCGGATTTGCCTGCGGGCGGCAGTTCGGCAGCGCCGGAGGTTCCGTCCTTGCCAGCCGCGAGCGAAAAACGGATCGAGCATCCGGCGGCCCAGGCGCATCTGCTGATGGGCTTGCCGGCACTCAAGCGTGGCGATCCGGATTTCTTTCCCTTGCTGGTCGGTAACTATTCGCTGGGTGGCGGCGGCTTCGTTTCGCGGCTGATGAAGGAGGTTCGCGAAAAGCGCGGCTATGCCTATAGCGTCTATAGCTACTTCGTCACGCTGGGGCAGCCCGGACCTTTCCAGATTGGCTTGCAGACGAAGAAGGAGCAGGTCAATGACGCGCTCAAGGTGACGCGCGATGTGCTCACCCGTTTCTTGGCTGAAGGACCGAGCGAAGCGGAGCTGCAGGCAGCGAAGCAAAATCTGGTCGGCAGTTTCCCGCTGCGCCTTGACAGCAATCGGAAAATCCTCGAAAACGTCGCTGCATTGGGGTTCTATGGCTTGCCGCTGGATTACCTGGATCGCTATACCGAGAATGTGGACAAGGTGACCGTCGACGACATCAAGGCGGCATTCGCCCGGCATGTGAAGTTGGAAAACATGGTTACCGTCGTCGTCGCCGGCGAGTAAGAGTAGAGAAGGACTAAGAATAACCACGAAGCACACGAAGAGCACGAAGAAATAAATGTGAATCAAACGAATTGAAAGGTTTCTCTTCGTGTGCTTCGTGCCCTTCGTGGTTAATTGTTTTTTCAGCTAAATAACTAAATGAACACAGTACGCATTATTGGCGGTGACTGGAAACGACGGGTTCTGCGCTTTCCCGATTCCGAAGGCTTGCGGCCGACGCCGGATCGTGTCCGCGAGACGCTGTTCAACTGGCTCGGACAGGATTTGACGGGTCTTTCCTGTCTTGATCTCTTTGCCGGAAGTGGGGCGCTGGGCTTTGAGGCGGCATCGCGCGGGGCGGCGAAAACGGTGATGGTTGAGGCTTTGCCCAAGGTCGCTGCGGCACTGGAAAGCAATGCCCGTTTACTCGATAGCACCGGTCGTTTGCAGATTGTGCGCGCAGATGCGGTAAAATTCGCCTCCTCATTGTGTGCGGCAGGTTCGCGTTTTGATGTGCTGTTTCTTGATCCTCCCTACAAACAAGGCTGGATCGACCGTTTGGGACCGGTTTTGCCGGATCTGGTGAAGGAAGACGGCGCGATTTACGTTGAGGCCGAGCATGCGCTGGAAGGGTTTGGGCATTGGCGAGTCGACCGCAGCGGTCGAGCCGGGCAGGTTTTTTATCATTTGATGCGGAGTGACAAGCGAAATGGCGCTGAATAAGCGGGTCGCAATTTACGCAGGGACTTTTGATCCGCTGACCAGGGGGCACGAAGACCTGATCCGGCGGGCGGTCAATCTGTTCGATCACGTAATCATCGCGGTTGCTGCGAGCCAGACCAAGAATCCATTTTTCACGTTGGAGGAGCGCGTGGAAATGGCCAACGAGGTGCTGGGGGACTACAAGAATGCGGAAGTCTGCAGTTTTAAGGGCTTATTGCTCGAGTTTCTGCATTCCAAAGGCGCCAAGGTGGTTTTGCGTGGCCTGAGAGCGGCTTCGGACTTTGAATACGAATTCCAGATGGCCGGGATGAACCGGAACCTCTATCCTGAAGTTGAAACCCTGTTTTTGACACCGAGTGAAAAATACATGTTTATTTCGGCAACGATGGTTCGCGAAGTGGCGAGACTCGGTGGCGATGTGAGCAAGTTTGTGCACCCTGCAATCGATGCGCGGCTGAAGAAAAAAGTGGCCGCCTTAGTTTAATGTCCTGAAGGAAAAAACATGTCTCTGATTATTACCGACGAATGCATCAATTGTGACGTTTGCGAACCGGAGTGCCCGAACGAGGCCATTTCCCAGGGCGCCGAGATCTATGAGATCGACCCGGGCAAGTGCACCGAATGCGTCGGTCACTACGATACGCCCCAGTGTGTCGAAGTATGCCCTGTTGACTGCATTCCAAAGGATGACTCCCACCAGGAAAGCAACGACCAGCTGTGGGCGAAATACGAAAAACTGACCGGTAACAAGCGCGCCGAATAAACCATAAAATCGAATCGCCGCTGCCTGAAATCAGGGCGCGGCGATTGTTTTGTCGGCAAATTAAGCGGCGCTGAGTAGTCCCTGTTGCTCTATAGGCTGGCTGAGCAGGATTTGTACCTGCTGGCCAAGCTTGGCGATGGCCTGAGTCTGGGAAACCAGTGTGCTTTCGACATGCAACAACTCGTTGATGCGGTCTTCGAGCGTGTCCGTCGCCTGATGGATGCGCTTGATGCTTTCCAGTCGATGTTTGAGCTGGATCTGATGCTCGCGAATCTGAATTTCCATCGGCGCCATCACCGCCTTCAGCCATAACTCGGCATCGCGGTTGGCGCGCTCGAACGAGCGCCGAACCTGCGTGGCGACTTCCTCAAAGAACCGCTGCGTGACTTTTTTCTTCTCGCTGGTCATCAGTTTGAAGGTGGTATTGAGGTGGGTGTTGCACCAGTACTCAAGACGTTCGGTTTCCTCGCGGTAACGAATCAGCGAAAAAACCGTCGGCGTGCCCAGCTTGAGGCCGTGCTCAACCGAAAACTTGCGGTAGATTGCCTCCATCATTGAGAGGATTTCGCCGATTTCGTGTTCCGACTTGGCCAGATTGGCGCGCGCGACGTTGAAGTAATTCTTCATCGCCAGCGACAGCGATTTCGAAAACGTCGCGGCAAGCATTGCCTCACGGGTTGATGCGGTCAGCAGGCGCAGGGCATCGAGTCCGAGGTGGCCGAAGAGATTGTTGGTTAGCTGCGAAAAGACGCTGCGTACAGCGTAGTAGCGCTGCAAGCCGGATTCGAACTCTTCTTTTTCGACACGAACCTTGCCCATCATGTACTGGACAACGCCCTTGTTTTTGCCGCGCAGCTCGGTGAGTTCAGCGAGTTGTTCGCGTAGGCCGGACAATCGGGACTCGAGCAGTTCCCGCATGCGTGTATAAATATCCAGAAACTCGGCGCGGGTGTTTTCCTGAACAATTTCCTGTTTGGCCGGAATCAGTTCTTCTGAGAGCGCCGCCTCAAGATCGGGCAGCCGGGATCGCGTGAGCAGGCCGGCATCGTCATTGATTTTGCCGATCAGCGCCTTTTGCGCTGAAACAGGGAAAATTTGGTTTGCCGGGAGATCGAGTGTCCACGCGCAGCTATCGACCTGCTTGCTGATTTCGGCGTTGATTTCTTCTTCGCTTTTGAGATCGTCCCACAGACCGTCAATTTTATTCAGAACGACGAGGCGCCCCTTTTTGCGTCCTCCCGGGGTGCCGATGTGCTCGTTCCAGATCGTCAGGTCGGACTGCGTGACGCCGGTATCGGCGGCGAGAACGAACAGAACGGCGTGCGCATTGGGGAGTAAGGATAGGGTTAGCTCAGGTTCGGTGCCGATGGCGTTGAGGCCCGGGGTGTCGAGAATGACCAGACCCTGCTGCAACAGCGGGTGTGGAAAGTTGATGATGGCGTGGCGCCAGCGTGGGATCTCGACCATGCCGTCGTCGGCCAGTCGGGCCATGACGGATTCCTTCTCGCTGGTCGAAAAACCAAGTTTGTCAGCGAATTCTGGGGTGACGCGTTCGACCTCGCTGACCGAGCGCAGAGCCTCTTTCAGTGAATCCGGCGAATGGATGTCGAGTGGAATCGTTTGCCATTCTTCCGGATAGCGCTTGTATTCAGTGATGCTGGAGCTGGCCTGTCGGGTCTGAATCGGCAGCAGCTCGATCGACGGGGGCTTGCCGGCGTCGTAGAGCAGCTCGGTCGGACACATCGTGGTGCGACCCGCGGTCGAAGGCAGCATGCGGTTGCCGTAGTCGGCGAAGAATATGGCATTGATCAGCTCTGACTTACCCCGCGAAAACTCGGCGACAAACGCCACGTGCAGCTTATCCTCGTGCAATTTCTCGATCAGTTGAGTCATGCGCAACTCGATCTGGGCGTCGCTCAGATCGTTTTCAGTCAGACAGTTGCGGAAGTTTTCTAGGCCAGCAGAAAGATGGGCGCGCCATTCGCTGTAGGCGGCAAGTTGCTGGGTAAGTGTCATGACCGATCCAGGAGGCAGGAGTAATTTATGCACTCTATCACAAAGGCCCGCTTAATCAGCAACATGCCTGTGCATGATTGGAAGTTCAGCGCTGGCAGCGTGAGCAGTAAAATGTTGAGCGACCGGCCTGGCGAATCTGCTGAATCGGGTGGCCACAGTTCAAGCAGGGCTGGCCGTGACGGTCATAGACGGCACAGGACAACTGGAAGCTGCCGGCGCCGCCATCGCTATGCACGTAGTCGCGGACGCTGCTGCCACCCGCGGCGATCGAGGTTTTGAGGGTGGTGCGAATGGCCGGGACCAGGATGCGGTAACGCTCACGGCTGATTCGGCGTGCCGCGCGCAGAGGCGAAATGCCAGCCAGGAACAGACTTTCCGAGGCGTAGATGTTGCCAATGCCGACAACCAGATGGCTGTCCATCAGCAAGGGTTTGATCGGCGTGTTGCGCCGGCGGGTTTCGGCGTACAGCCAGTCACCGTCGAATTCTGCAGAAAGAGGCTCGACGCCAAGCACAGCAATCAGTGGGTGCTGCTCGACCGCGCTGCCTTCCACCCAGACTACAGTTCCAAAGCGGCGCGGATCGCGAAAGCGTAGGGTCGTACGAGCAAAGACCAGATCGACGTGATCGTGTTTCTGTGCTGGCGTTCCAGGTGCCACCAGGCGTAAACTGCCTGACATACCCAGATGAAGGATCAGCCAGCCTCCACCGTGTTGGCTTTGGCAATCGAAAAGCAGGTATTTACCGCGCCGTAGAATCGTGTTAACCCGCAGTCCGGCCAGTCGGGGAGGGAGTTCTGCCGGGAGTTCGTGGCGCAGTTTCGGGGTCCGGAAGACGGCCTCCACGAGGCGTTGCCCGGTCAGATGAGGCAACAGGCCGAGGCGGCTGACTTCAACTTCTGGGAGTTCTGGCATTGCCGCACCCGATAAAAATCCATAACATGTGTTAAACCATTATGACGCAAACGACTCCAAGTCGCGGTGCTTAGATAAAGCTTATTCAAGGAATCCATGAAACCGATACAACATGTGCTCTGCTTTGCAGCGATAACGCTAGGTTTCAGCCTGTCGGCGTACGCCGCTGAGGGCGGCGTGCCAGCTAAAAAACGCGCTCCCGCAGTTCGCGAGGGCAAGGCCGCGACACCAGCGCTGCAGTTTCCTGCGGCGCTTCGTCCGGAGGAGCCGCGTTATGTTACGCAGCCCGGACAAGTGGTATATCAGGTTTTGCTGGCCGAAATTGCACTGCAGCGGGGAGATCTTGATCTGGCGAGCAGTGCCTATGCCGATCTGGCTGTGCGTACCCGGGATGCGAAGGTGCTGGAGCGTACGGTGGCCGTGGCCGGTTTTGCCCGTCGCTTTGATCTGGCGCTGGAAGCGGCGCGTCTGCTGGTAGAAATTGAACCGGAATCGAAGACCGCGCAGCAAATGCTGGCCAGTGTGATGGTCGTCTCCAATCAGCTGGATGATTTGGCGCCCAACTTGATCCGCATGCTGGAAATGGAGAGGGAGGCGCTGCCGCAGAATCTGCTTGGCCTGAACCGGATGATGGCGCGCAATCCCAATCGGCTGGCCGTATACCAGCTCATCGAAAAGGTCTGTAAGCCGTTTTTTGGCATGGCTGAAGCGCATTATGCTGTCGCCGTGGCCGCGGCTTCTGCCGGGGTGAATGAACGCGCACTTGCTGAAACCCGCCGGGCGCTTGAGTTGCGTCCGGACTGGGAGTTGGCGGCGTTGCTACAGGCTCAGCTCATCTCGCGCTATTCCACCACCGAGGCGATCAGCTTCCTGCAGGATTTGATCGGGCGACATCCAAAGGTCGGTGATGCGCGGATGCTACTGGCGCGCATGCTGGTGAGCGAGAAGCGTTACGCCGATGCGCGTCAGCAATTTAGCCTGCTGCTCGAAGCCTATCCGGACAATCCGGATGTGGTTTTTCCGGTAGCTATACTAGCCTTACAACAAAATGACCGGGTTTTTGCTGAAGCACAATTCAAGTATTTTCTGACCCTGGCGGTAACAGACAAGAACTACGCCTACTACTACCTCGGTCAGATCGCCGAAGAGGATAAGCGTGGTGATGAGGCGCTGGATTATTACGCGCGGGTGATCTCAGGGGAGCAGTATCTGCCGGCCCAAATGCGCCGTGCTCGCTTGCTGGTCGAGCGGGGCGATCTCGATGCGGCGCGCAAGGTCTTGCAGGCTACCAAGGGCGCGACCCCGGAAGAACGAATCCAGCTGGCGATAGCTGAAGCGGCCTTGCTGCGTGACGCCAAGCAGCCGCAAGCAGCGTTTGATCTTCTCGAACCGCTGCTGACTCGTCAGCCCGAGCAGACGGACTTGCTGTACGAGTCGGCCTTGCTGGCCGAGAAAATTGGCCGGCTGGATATGCTCGAAAGCCGTTTGCGCAAACTGATTGCATTGCGCCCGGATAGCGCCCAAGCGTACAACGCGCTCGGTTATTCGCTGGCCGATCGCAAGCTTCGTCTGCCCGAGGCACGTGAGCTGATTGAAAAAGCACTTTCGCTGTCGCCGGATGACTATTTCATTCTCGACAGCATGGGCTGGGTGCTTTTTCGCCAAGGCGATTTGCCCGGGGCGTTGAGCTACCTTGAACGCGCTTTGTCCAAGCGCGATGATCCGGAAATTGCGGCGCATGTAGGCGAAGTGCTGTGGGCGCTGGGGCGGAAGGATGATGCTCGGCGGGTGCTGACTGAGTCCAAACAGAAATTTCCCGACAATGATGTCTTGTCGGACGCCGTCAAAAAATTCGCGCCCTGATCCGCATGCCGACAACACGATGCCATGGGCGGGTTTTTCGTCTGGCCGTAATGCTTTTGCTGGCCGGGCTGCTCGGCGGGTGTGCGGCATGGTCGACCTCATCGGCGAGTGCTCCGCCACGTGATTCACTCGCCGACTTTTCGCTTCAAGGCCGTTTTTCCCTGCGTCATGAAGACAAGAACTATTCCGGCCGCTTGAGCTGGCGTCATCAGGGAGTGAGTAATGAAGTGCTGCTCTCCTCGCCGTTCGGTCAGGGCATGGCCGAGATCGTTACCGGCGCGGGTGGTGCGCAACTGACCATGAGCGATGGTCAGGTATTCGCAGCGGAAGATACCGAAACATTGACGCAGCAAGTGCTCGGCTATCCTTTGCCGCTGACGTTGCTGACCGACTGGGTGCGTGGCCGTGCCGTCGCGGGGCAGGCGGAACAGGATGACTTTGGGCGCCTCCTGCATCTGCGGCAGGCCGGGTGGAGCATTGACTATGGCTACGATAGCGATGACGCGCAGGCGCCGCCAAGTCGAATCTTTGCCCAGCGCGACGGTGGAATGGACTTGCGTCTGCGCATCGACGAATGGCGACGTCTGTCGCCCGGTGAGGCCACGCCATGACCGGAGCTTGGAACTGGCACAGCGTGTATCCGGCGCCGGCCAAGCTGAATCTGTTCCTGCACGTGGTTGGCCGGCGTGCCGATGGCTACCATCTGTTGCAAACGGTATTTCGTTTTGTCGATCATGGCGATCGCTTGTGCTTTTCACCTCGCACCGACGCTGAGATTGTTCTGGCGACGCCGCTGCCCGGTGTGCCCCCAGAGAGCGACCTGACGGTGCGTGCGGCGCGTCTGTTGCAAGCCGAAACAGGGTGTCATCAGGGCGTCGACATCAGCCTCGAGAAGCATTTGCCAATGGGCGGTGGATTGGGGGGCGGCAGTTCGGATGCTGCAACGGTGTTGCTGGCACTCAACCATCTTTGGCACCTGGGTTTGTCGCGCCAGCGTTTGCAGGAGATCGGTCTGGCCCTGGGTGCCGATGTCCCGGTCTTTGTTTTCGGGCGCAATGCTTTTGCCGAAGGCGTCGGGGAAGCTCTGCAGCCGGTTGAACTGCTGCCCGCCTGGTATGTCGTCCTCGAGCCTCCGGTCGCCGTGCCGACGGCCGCCATTTTTACGGCACCAGAGCTTAAGCGTGATTCTCCGCCGATGCGCGCGGCCGACTGGAGGCCGGGGATTGGCGACAACGATCTGGAAGCCGTTGCCCGCTCACGTTTCCCGGTGGTTGGCGAGTATCTTGATTGGCTGGGCGGCTTCGCCGCCGCACGGATGAGCGGCTCAGGGGCTTGTGTATTTGCAGAATTTGTCGAGAGGGAAGCCGCCGACGCGGTACTGCGCCATCTGCCCACGGGAATGCGCGGGTGGTCTGCGGTCGGCCTCGACGCGCATCCGCTGCGCGGGCTGGCGGACTGATTTTAAGTTGACCTTTATGGGAGTAAGCGTATGCCAAACCAGGAAATGAAGTATCAGTGCTTGGGAAGCAGTAATCTCAATGTTTCGGTTCTCTGTCTCGGCACCATGATGTTCGGCGATCAGACCGACGAGGCCGAAGCGCAGCGCATCGTCGCCGATGCCCGCGAACTCGGTGTCAATTTCATCGATACCGCAGATGTCTATACCCAGGGTGCGTCGGAGCGGATGGTTGGCCGCTGTCTGGCGGGGGATCGGGAGCGCTGGGTGCTGGCCAGCAAAGTCGGCAACGTCATGGGCGATCTGCCCAATCTGAAAGGTTATTCGCGCAGCTGGATGTTCCGCGCCGTCGAAGACAGCCTGAAGCGTTTGGCGACAGATTACCTCGACATCTATTACTTGCATCGCGATTACGAAGGCGAAAACCTCGAGGAGGCGGTCTGGGCGGTCGGTGACCTGATCCGGGCGGGAAAGATCCGCTATTTCGGGCTGTCCAATTTCAAAGGCTGGCGTATTGCCGAAGTGATGCGTCTGTGCCGCGAACTGGGCGTGCCGCAACCGATCGTCTGCCAGCCCTATTACAACCTGCTCAACCGTATGCCCGAGGTTGAGATATTACCGGCCTGCCAGCATTTCGGTCTGGGTGTCGTGCCCTACAGCCCGGTGGCGCGTGGGGTGCTGACCGGGAAGTATCTGCCGGGAGCCGAGCCGGAACCGGGGAGTCGTGGGGCGCGCAAGGACAAGCGCTTCATGCAGGCCGAGTTTCGCGAGGAATCGTTACTCATCGCCCAGCGACTGAAAGTGCGTGCCGACGAACTGGGTGTCCGGCTCGGTCAGTACGCAACGGCGTGGGTCCTGAACAACCGCATCATCAGTTCGGTGATTGCCGGGCCACGTACGCTGGCGCAATGGCAGGAATATGCCGGCGCGGTGGGCCTGGTCCTGTCGGCAGAAGATGAGGCGCTGGTCGATTCGTTGGTGGCGCCGGGGCATCCGTCGACGCCTGGATATACCGATCCGCAGTATCCGGTGTGCGGTCGTCCGTTTGGCTCGAAATGAGGCGCTGAGTGGCCAGGACGAGGGGAGAAAACCTCGTTTCGAATCTTCCCCTGTTTTTTTTATAAAAAGCCCTGTATAATCCGCGCCTCGCTCGCTAGGCACTGTGTAGTGAGTGACTGCTGGGGAGTCGCCAAGTTGGTTAAGGCACCGGATTTTGATTCCGGCATTCGAAG
>JBAXHE010000100.1:0-9478 GCA_037139055.1 Betaproteobacteria bacterium
GGCACCGGAAGTGTGTCGTGGCTGTACTATGCCGATCGCCTGATGGAATTTCCTGCCGGCATGCTCGGCGCCGCGCTCGGCACCATTCTGCTGCCCTCGCTGGCCAAGTACCACGCCGGAAATGAATTCGACGAGTATTCCAAGCTGCTCGACTGGGGCCTGCGCCTGACCCTGCTGCTGGCCGCCCCTGCCGCACTGGCGCTGGCCATCATTGCTGTACCGCTGATCACCACGCTGTTCCATTACGGTGCCTTTACCGCGGTGGATGTGTTCAAGACCCGAGACGCGCTTTCAGCCTATAGCATCGGCCTGCTTGGCCTGATTCTGGTCAAGGTCCTGGCTCCCGGTTTTTATGCCCGGCAGAACGTGCGTACCCCGGTCAAGATCGCGCTGATCACGCTGCTGGTGACGCAACTGCTCAACCTGTCCTTCATCGGCTGGCTCCAGCACGCCGGACTGGCGCTATCGATCGGACTCGCCGCCTGCCTGAACGCTGTATTGCTCTACCGCGGCCTGCGCCGCCATGGCATCTACACGCCGCAACCCGGCTGGCCGAAGTTTTACGCCAGGCTCCTGGTGTCCATGCTAGCCATGGGTGTGGCGCTGTGGTGGGTAAGCGGGAATCCCGCCGACTGGCTTGAGTGGAACATGATGCAAAAACTCACGCGCTTGGCTCTGATCGTCCCCTTTGGCGCCGCCACCTATTTCGCCGCGCTGTGGCTAACCGGCTTCCGGCTCAACGACTTCAAGCGGCGCACTGCTGAGTAAGCCTTTGAACCTCAGTTAAGCACGGCGAATTCGGCGTACTGGGCGATACAGCTTGGTTTCGGGCTTTTGTTCAGACTCAGCCAACGGACCATTGGATGGTCCAACACCAGTTCTTGTTTTTCCGTTGCGTGCTCTGCACTTCCTTTGGCCGTGCCCGCCGTGGATAACTGCTTTTTTCAGACCCACTGCTGAGCCTTCCACCCTTGCATGGCTGATCCCCTATACCGCTGAGTCATAAAAAAAGGGGGCAGCCAAAGCTGCCCCCTTTTGCGAACTACTGAGTGTTACGAAACCATCGGCAGAATCGGCACAATCATCAGGGCGACAATATTGATGATCTTGATCAGCGGATTCACGGCCGGACCGGCGGTATCCTTGTAGGGATCGCCAACGGTATCACCGGTGACTGCCGCTTTGTGCGCTTCGGAACCCTTGCCACCAAAGTGGCCGTCCTCGATGTACTTCTTGGCATTGTCCCAGGCACCGCCACCGGTGGTCATCGAAATGGCCACAAACAAACCGGTAATGATGGTTCCCATCAGCAAGCCACCGAGAGCCTTCGGTCCAAGCAGCAGACCAACGACCACTGGCACCAGAACCGGCAGCAGTGACGGAACGATCATTTCCTTGATCGCTGCGGTGGTCAGCATGCCGACCGCCTGCGAGTAATCCGGCTTGGCCGTACCTTCCATGATGCCCGGAATTTCCTTGAACTGGCGACGCACTTCAACGACCACGGCACCTGCCGCACGTCCGACCGCTTCCATGGCCATGGCACCGAACAGGTAGGGAATCAGACCACCGATGAAGAGGCCGATGATGACCATGTGATCGGAAAGATCGAAGGTCATGATGCTGCCAAAGCGGGTTTCCAGCGCATGCGTGTAGTCGGCGAAGAGCACCAGCGCGGCCAGACCAGCAGAACCGATGGCGTAGCCTTTGGTCACGGCCTTGGTGGTATTACCCACGGCATCCAGAGGATCGGTGACATCGCGAACTTCCTTCGGCAGACCGGCCATTTCGGCGATACCACCGGCGTTGTCGGTGATCGGGCCGTAAGCGTCAAGCGCCACGATGATACCGGTCATCGACAGCATCGAGGTAGCGGCAATGGCGATACCGTACAGACCGGCCAGCGCGTAGGTCACATAGATGGCCAGACACACGGAGAGCACCGGCAAAGCCGTAGCCTTCATCGAAACACCGAGACCGGCGATGATGTTGGTACCGTGGCCGGTGGTTGAAGCCTCAGCCACATGCCGCACCGGAGCGAAATCGGTACCGGTGTAGTACTCGGTGATCCACACCAGCAGACCGGTCAGCACCAGACCGACGGTCGCGGCCAGGAAGATGCTCATCGAGCTGATCAACTTGCCATCGGCGAGGGTAATGCCGTCGCCGAGGAGCCAGGTGGTGACCGGGTAAAAGGCGATCAAGGCCAGAACACCGGCGACCGCCAATCCGCGATAGAGGGCATTCATGATCTTGCCACCTTCATTGGACTTGACGAAGAAGCAACCAATGATCGAAGCAATGATCGACACGCCACCCAGAACCAGCGGGTAAACGATCAGATTGTCGTTGGTGCTGACCACACCCTTGAGCATCATGGCGCCGAGAACCATCGTCGCGACCACGGTCACGGCATAGGTTTCGAAAAGGTCAGCGGCCATACCGGCACAATCGCCGACGTTGTCGCCGACGTTGTCAGCAATCACGGCGGGGTTACGTGGATCATCCTCGGGAATACCAGCTTCAACCTTACCCACCAGGTCAGCGCCGACGTCAGCACCTTTGGTGAAGATACCACCACCAAGTCGGGCAAAGATGGAGATCAGCGAGCCACCAAAGGCCAGACCGACCAGCGGCTCTACGGCGTGCTGAAGATCGACGCCCGTTCCGCGCAGGAAGGCATAGTAACCGGCCACACCCATCAGACCCAGACCAACGACCAGCATTCCGGTAATCGCGCCACCCTTGAAAGCGACGTCCAGAGCGGCAGAAATACCGTGGCGTGCGGCCTCAGCGGTGCGCACATTGGCGCGAACCGAAACGTTCATGCCGATGAAACCGGTTGCGCCTGACAACACAGCGCCGATCACGAATCCGATCGCCATCAGCTTGCCGAGAAAGATCCCGATCAGGACGGCCAGAACGATACCGACGACACCAATCGTGGTGTATTGTTTGTTGAGATAGGCTGACGCACCCTCCTGAATCGCCTTGGCAATTTCCTGCATGCGATCATTACCTGGCGACAACGAGAGAATCCACTTGGTCATGACAGCACCGTAAAGCACTGCGACCACTGCGCAAATTAGCGCAAATACTAGACCAACCGACATTAATACCCCCTATCAAGATTGCTCGGAAAGGATAACCGGAACCTTCGGAATTCGCCTTGAGAACCGGATCAAATAAAAACAGTACGCGCCTCCTCTGGTGGAAGGTGAGCCGCGCATATTTTACGCTTATTTAACTACCACGACGTGCCAGCCGCCAAGAATTCTGGCGGCTGAACCGAAGACGTTATTTCAGTGCCGCAAACGCCGCCTGCATGATCTGATCAACGCTGCCGACGCCAGCAATCTTCCTGCACTTGGGCGCTTGAGGTTCAGCCGAAGCAAACCAGGCGGCGTAGTAGTCGATCAGGGGCTTGGTTTGCGAATGATAGACTTCCAGGCGTTTTTTGACTGTTTCTTCCTTATCATCGTCACGCTGGACCAGCGCCTCGCCGGTGACATCATCCTGACCGGCAACTTTCGGCGGGTTGAATTTGACGTGATAGGTCCGCCCCGACGCCGGATGAACCCGACGGCCGCTCATCCGTTCGATAATTTCCGAGTCGTCCACGTCGATTTCGAGCACAAAATCGAGAGCCACCTGGGCCGACTTCATCGCTTCCGCCTGAGGAATCGTGCGCGGAAAACCGTCAAACAGGTAGCCGGACTGACAATCAGCCTGCTGCAGGCGGTCTTTGACCAGGCCGATAATAATATCGTCGGAAACCAGCCCGCCGGCATCCATTACCTTTTTAGCTTCGATACCCAGCGGCGTTCCGGCTTTTACCGCGGCACGCAGCATGTCACCGGTAGAAATCTGGGGAATGCCGAATTTCTCGCAAATAAATTTGGCCTGGGTCCCTTTTCCGGCACCGGGTGCACCCAACAGAATCAGTCTCATTTTTTCTCCTTGTGGAAAACCATCGTCGTTTCAGTATCGAAGTACCGCAGCTCACTTTTGCGACACGCTAAATAATCGCCTATGTTGGGGTCGAAACTACCCGCAAACCCTTGGCGGGTCAATTGTTTTCCGGCCGTGAGAACCATTCCTGCATGAACACCGCATCCTCGGGCGTATCCACCCCCGGCAATGGTAAATGCCCTGAAATCAGCACACTGATCCTGAAACCATGCCATAGCGCCCGCAATTGCTCGAGCGCTTCGAACGTTTCCACGGGCGAAGGTTCCAGGCGGGCATAGGCGCGCAGGAAGCGGGCGCGATAGGCGTAGAGTCCGACGTGCCGGTAGGCGGGAAGCCCGGCCGGCAAACTGCCCTTATCCTGGGCAAAATGATCACGCGCGTAGGGAATCGTTGCCCGTGAAAAATACATCGCATCGCCATTGGCTTTGCATACCAGCTTGACAATATTCGGATTGAAAAAATCAGCTGCCTGGCTGAGCGGGTGCCCGACCGTGGCGATATCCGCACCACTCTGGGCCAGCTGCTGCGCGGTTTCTGCGATCAGCTGCGGATCGATCAGCGGTTCGTCGCCCTGTACATTGACCACAATCGTCTCGTCGTCCCAGCCGCACTGTTCGACGACTTCGGCCAGACGATCGGTTCCGGTCGGATGATCGCCCCGCGTCATCCGAACCGACAGGCCATGCTTTTCGGCCGCCACCCGGACCTCATCGTGATCGGTCGCCACCCAGACTTCGTCGGCGCCGGAAAGCAACGCCCTTTCGGCCACGCGGACAACCATCGGCTTACCGCCCAGATCGAGCAGGGGTTTGGCCGGAAGGCGCGTCGATGCATAGCGTGCGGGGACAACGACCTTGAATTTCACGGCCGCAGTGGACATTCAGAACTCCTCTGATTTAAGCGGGCGCGCCTCATCCTCGAGCATGACCGGAATATCGTCACGCACCGGGAACGCGAGTTTACAGGGCTTACAGACCAGCTCTGATTCCGCTTTGCGGTACTCCAGATTGGCTTTGCAGATCGGGCAAACCAAAATATCAAGCAAGCGTGCGTCCATTACTTTTCTCCACAAAATCAAACTAAAAACCTTACTTAACCACGAAGTTCACGAAGAGCACGAAGATAAACAATAGGTTGCAGTGCCTTGCTTGCTCACCCATTGGGTGAGGCGGCAAAACGCCGTAAGTTCAATATTCTCTTCGTGAACTTCGTGCTCTTCGTGGTTCAACTGCTTTTTCCAGGATCAAATCGAACAGGGACTGCCCGTCGGAAGACGCTTCTATCTGCGCCCTGACCGGCAACACCCAGGCTTCGGACAAGACCAGACCCGCGCATTTTACGGCATCCTTCTCGGTCATCAGCACCACCCCGTCGTGGGCAAAGGCCAAATCAGCGGCAGCATAGGCATGATGATCGGGAAACGGCCGCGCCTCGAATTCAAGACCCAGGCTCGTCAACTGGGCAAAAAACCGCGCCGGGTCACCGATTCCAGCGACCGCAAAGAGCCGCTTGCCGCGCAGCTCATCGGCCGTACTCGTTTGCTTGGGATCACCCAGTCGCTGAAAGCATTCACCAGCCAGCCGCATCGAAAAGACGGGTGCCGGGCAACAGAAATTCCGTACCTGTTCGGACGGCGTCGAATTGAACACCACCGCCATCACCGAATGCAGCCGTTTGAGCGACTCACGCAGTGGCCCGGCCGGCAGCAACTGTCCGTTTCCGGCAGCGCGCGCGTCAAACACGGCGATTTCCGCAGACCGTTGCAGACGGTAGTGCTGCAAGCCATCATCAGAAACGATGAGGTTGCACTCCGGATGCGCCGCCAGCAAGGCTTGCCCCGCAGCCACCCGATCATGGCCGACAAACACCGGAACGCCGCTGCGTCGGGCCAGCAGGAGCGGCTCGTCGCCGACCTCGGCAGAACGGGAATCAGCCGTAGCGCACTGAACCCCATCGGCCGATCCGCCGTAACCGCGAGAAATGATTCCCGGCCGCCAGCCCTGCTCGCGCAGACGCGCAACCAGCCAGAGCACGAGCGGCGTCTTGCCGCTCCCGCCGACGGTCAGATTGCCGACCACCACCACCGGCACCGGCAAACGAAAGGATTTGAGCACGCCCAGGCGATACAAGCCCCGACGTACGCCGCTGAGCAGCAGGAACAACCAGGAAAGTGGCAGCAAAGGCAGTAGCGCCAGGGCGAAGCGGCGCCGGTACCACAGACCGGGCAAACGCTGCGCGATGCCGCGAAGAGCCATCAGCGTGGTGATTGGGTGGCGAAGGAAATGTGCGGATAACCCGCCGTCTGCGCAGCCTGCATGACATCAACGACGCTCTGGTGGGTCGCCTTGGCGTCGGCATTAATCACAATCACCGGATCTTTACCATCACCTGCCGCGCGACGCAGTGCCTCGCTGATCGACTTGACGTTGGCCGCCGCCAGCGGCACCTTGTTGACCAGGACCTGGCCGCTGGCCATGACCGCTACATTGACTTCGTTCGGCTGTTCACTCTGCTTGCTGGCATCGGCCGTCGGCAGATTGATTTCGAGCCCGGAGAATTTGGCGTAGGTGGTGGTCAGCATCAGGAAAATGATGATCACCAGCAACACGTCAATCAGCGGAATCAGATTGATTTCAGGCACATCCTGCTCGCGGCCGCGTTGAAAATTCATGGTCAGATCCTCAACCGGCGCTCAGGTCTTGCGCTCGCCATGCAACACCTCGACCAGCCGCACCGCCTGCTGCTGCATCTCCATCACGAAGCCATTGACCAGCGCCCGGAAGTGGCGCCAGAAAATCATCCCGGGAATGGCGATAATCAGACCAAAGCCGGTGTTATAGAGTGCCACCGAAATACCGTGCGCCAGCTGCAGCGGATTGGTCCCGGTCGGCGACTGCGAACCGAAAATCTCGATCATCCCGACCACCGTGCCAAACAGCCCCATCAACGGACTGATAGAAGCAATCGTTCCGAGTGTCGTCAGATAGCGCTCCAGTTCATGCGCAACCAGGCTACCGGCTTCTTCGATCGACTCGCGCATGATCTCGCGCGAACTGCCGACATTACGCAGCCCCGCCGCCAGGACGCGACCCAGAGGGGATTGCGCTTCCAGACTGGTCAGCGCCGTATCATTGACACCCTGCTGGCGGTATTCGGCCAGCACCCGTTGCAACAAACCGGCAGGAAGCACCTTGGAACGGCGTAAGGCCACCAGTCGCTCGATGATCAGAGCAACGGCGATAATTGACGCGAACAGTAACGGCCAGATGGGCCAACCGGCCGCCAGAATGATTGAAAACACGCTTTCCCCTTGAATTATTCCTCAGCCAGAGACTTTAGCTTGAGCTGGCGCCAGCGGCAAGCCCTGATCAAAACTAATCCCAAAAATATTGTCCACAAAATCTGTGGATAAAAGTGTGGACAACCCCTCTTTCAGTGAGCTAAGTCTAGCTGGCACAAGACTTTTTAACACTTTGCAGAAAAAAAAGGCAGCTCCAATAGTTGTTAATAATCAATAGGTTAAACACACACCCTTGGTACATCAGGGTTTGCCATCCCATCCCCCTCAGAAACCCTTCCAGGGTGTGCATGAATTGACAAGGATGTAGAATTGATGCATGACTGAAACCTACACCCCCGGCGCAAGCCTTGCCCCACCTCGACCGGTTATCCCGGTCTCGATGCTCAACCGTCTAGCGCGCGAGCAGCTTGAATCCGCTTTTCCCCTCTGCTGGGTTTCCGGCGAAGTCTCCAACCTCACCCATGCAGCGTCCGGTCACGTCTATTTTTCACTGAAGGACGAAAACGCCCAGGTGCGCTGCGTCATGTTCCGCAACCGTGCCCAGCTTCTCGGTTGGCGCTTGCAGAATGGACAGCACCTCGAAGCCCGGGTCCTGGTGACGCTTTATGAAGCGCGTGGTGATTTTCAGCTGAATGTCGAAACGGCGCGCAAAGCCGGCGTAGGCAATCTCTACGAGCAGTTTCTGCGCCTCAAGGACCAGCTGGAGCGCGAAGGCCTGCTGGCTAGCGCCGGCAAGCGCGCACTCCCGGCCTACCCGCGCCGGATCGGCATCATCACCTCCCTGCAGGCCGCTGCACTGAGGGATGTGCTCAGCACCCTGACGCGGCGCGCGCCGCATCTCGACATCATCCTATACCCGACTCCCGTTCAGGGCGAAGACGCTGCCGCCCTGATTGCCGCAGCGGTGCTTCAGGCCAGCCAGCGCGCCGAGTGCGACGTGCTCATCCTGTGCCGCGGCGGGGGCAGCATTGAAGACCTGTGGGCCTTCAATGACGAAGCTCTGGCCAGAACCATTCGCGCCTCCACCATCCCGGTCATCACCGGCATCGGGCATGAAACCGATTTCACCATCGCTGATTTTGTCGCCGACCAGCGTGCGCCAACACCCACAGCCGCCGCCGAACTGGCCACCGCGGAACGTTCAGTCCTGGTCGCCAGACTCTCCGAAGTCCGCAAGCTCCTGCGCCGGCAGATCGGGCGCGGCATCGACCAGCGCCACCTGCGCCTCGACGGACTGGCGCTACGCCTGCAGCACCCGGCACAAGCTTTGACACAGCAAAGAGAGCGACTGCTCAATCTACAACGCCGACTCGACAACAGTCTGAGAGAGGCCAGCACCCGAGGCCGTAGCAGCCTCGCCCAGCTAACCCAGCGCCTGATCATGGCGCGCCCGGATACCGGACGCTATGCCCGTCGGCTTGACGCACTGGCCCCCAAACTGCATGGCGGATGGCAAAAATGCATTGATGCCCGCGCCGGAACGCTCGCCCGCATCGCCGCCAGTCTGACGCACCTTAATCCGGACGGTGTTCTCGCCCGCGGCTACAGCATCGTCACCGACAGCCAAGGAATTATTCTGCGCAGCAGTCAGTCGCTGGAACCAAACGACCGCATCGCGGTCTGTTTCCACACGGGACGCGTCGACGCCGAGGTTACCTCGGTCAGTAAGTGATACGCTCTTAGAATACAGAATTCCCGGCACGCCCACCCTTCTCAAACAACGCAAGGAGAAACAATGGAACATCAACTGCCGCAACTGCCCTTTGCCACCGATGCCCTGGTACCGCACATGTCGAAGGAAACTTTCGAATACCACTACGCCAAACACCATCAGGCCTACGTCACCAACCTGAACAACCTGATCAAGGGCACCGAATACGAAAACCTCGACCTCGAAGCGATTGTCAAAAAGGCTCCGGCCGGCGGTGTTTACAATAATTCCGCACAAGTCTGGAATCACACCTTCTTCTGGAACTGTCTCAAGCCCAATGGCGGCGGCGCACCGACCGGCGCGCTGGCCGATGCCATCAACGCAAAATGGGGCTCCTTTGACGAATTCAAGAAGGCCTTCCAGACCTCGGCCGTCGGCAATTTTGGCTCGGCCTGGACCTGGCTGGTGAAGAAGGCCGACGGCTCGGTCGACATCGTCAACATGGGCGCCGCCGGCACCCCGCTGACCACCGGCGACAAAGCCCTGCTGTGCAT
>JBAXHE010000101.1:0-9464 GCA_037139055.1 Betaproteobacteria bacterium
CCCCACCTGAGCCAGCCCCGGGACCTCACGCACTCCCCGCTCGCGCCGCGAGCCGTCGCTGCCCACTTCGACGATACGCTCTTCGCCAAGGATGTAGTTCATGCGAAAAGGTTGTTCGATCTGCCACAGCACACCGTGCTGCCGCGAATAAACCAGGCGCCCCGAGGTGATCAGCGGACGTTTCAGGGCAGCCATTTTCTTGGTCTGCACAAAGTCGGCTCGGACCACCGGGTACTGCTCAACCTGGGCGCTGATCCGCGACAGTAACTCCGGTTCAGCGGTATGACCCAAGGAGGCAAATCCCAAGAGCGCGCCAAGCAGCAGGAAACGTGCGATTTTCATCGGGCGCAGGCCTTTTCCAGATTGGCTAAAACAATCGCCGGAGAAACGAACTGCAGCTCGCGCGTCGACGCTTTGACTGCCACCTGCAGCGTATGGCCCTTGGTCATTTTCTCGCCACTTTCCGCATCGCGAATGAGGTAGCCGATCTTGATGCGATTTTCATACTCGAGCAGGGTGGCTTCCACCCGCAACTTCTGACTGTACAGTGCCGGGCGCACATATTTGAGCGAACACTCGACAATTGGCCACATATAGCCCGAAGCCTGCATCTGCGGGTAATCGTAGTCAAACTTTCGCAGCAGGACACACCGGGCCAGTTCGAAATATTTGACATAGTGGCCATGCCAGGCCACGTGCATGGCATCCACGTCATGAAAAGGCACTTCGACGTCGATCGAGGCGGTCAGCTTAAACATTCGCGTACAACTCCCAGCGCCCCTGGCGGATCAATCCGGTCAGATGGCGTAACTCGAACTCCAGCGCCCGGTCTTCGTCGACAAAAGTCGAATAGCCGGCGACCTCCTCCATGAACACATCGATCTGTGGCATCAGCGCGGCCGAGTCGACATCGGCCATCTTCTGACGCAAGCGCACGCCCTGAACGCTGGCCATGGTCAGCGCGGCCGCCACCTGCTCGGTCAATTCGAGCACGCGCAGACAATCGCGTGCGGCGATGGTCCCCATGCTGACCTTGTCCTGATTATGGCATTCGGTTGAGCGCGAAAAAACACTGGCCGGCATGGTCAGCTTCAAGGCTTCCGCCGTCCATGCCGAAGAGCCAATCTGTACGGCCTTGAAGCCGTGATTGATCGGCGCCCGGGCCTCGGAACTGCCAGACAGATTCTGCGGCAGGCCATGGTTGTACTTGCTATCGACCAGCAAGGCCAATTGCCGATCCATCAGGTCGGCCAGATTGGCGACGGCGGTCTTCAGTCCGTCCATGGCAAAAGCGATATGACCGCCGTAAAAGTGGCCGCCGTGCAGGACCAGTTCGGCATCGCCGTCGATCAGCGGATTGTCGTTGGCGCTGTTCAGCTCGTTCTCGATATCGCGGCGCATCCAACTCAGCGCATCACGGGCGACACCGATGACATGCGGCGCACAGCGAATCGAGTAACGATCCTGCAAGCGGATGACTTCGGTTTCATTCGGGTGTAGATCGGCATAAATCCACGCCGCTGCTTCATTCTGTCCGACGTGCGGTTTGGCGGCAAACAAGCGCGGATCGAAGTGGCCACGATTTCCGCGCATGGCAATCGAAGCCAGTGCGGTCAGGCGGCAACAGAGCCGCGTCAGGTTCTCAGCACGCTGCCAGGCCAGACAGGCCAGACCGGTCATGACGGCAGTTCCGTTCATGATCGCCAGTCCCTCCTTGGGAGCCAGCCGCAGAGGCTGGCGTCCGATTTCCTTCAAGGCATCGCTGGCGCTGCGTCGCGCACCGGAAAAACGCACATCGCGCTCGCCGATCATCGCCGCGGCGACATAGGACAGTGGCGTCAAATCGCCACTGGCGCCGACCGAACCTTCAGCCGGGATATAAGGCAACACACGGTGACTGATCAGGGCCACGAGCTGTTCCAGCAACTCCCAGCGCACACCCGAATAACCTTGCGCCAGCGAATTCAACCGGCAGACCAGAACCGCCAGGGTCGCCTCGTCGTCGAGATAATCACCGAGTCCGCAGCCATGAAAGCGCGTCAGATGCAGCGGCAATTCGGCGACCAGATCGGGCGGAATGCTTACGGTGCAGGAATCCCCGTAGCCGGTGTTAACACCGTAGACAATTCCGTTATCGGCCAGAAGGCGTTCCAGATACGCCGCCCCGCTTTTGATCCGTCGCGCAAATTCGGGCTGCGGCGACAGTCCGATGCTCGCTGCTTCCTTGGCCACGAGGAGCACGTCTTCGATGCGCAAGCGACTCTCACCAATGGTGACCGTCTGCGTCTGCGGCGGGGAGATAACTCTGGCTTCCATGTTCAGTCCTTATCGGGATTACGGGCCGCATCATGGCGCCAGAAATCATAAAAATTAAACCACTGTTTCGGGGCGATCAGGCAGTAATGCTCAAGGCGCCTGGCGTAGCGTTGCATGTAATCCTGCAGCCGCTCCTGGCGTGTTTTTCTCGGCAAATCGATCTGTTCGGCAAAGTGCTCCAGATGAATCCGCAAGCCCTGGCCTTCGCGCAAGCAAAAGAACAGGTACACCGGGCATTCAAGCAAACTGGCCAGGATGAATGGCCCTTGGGCAAAAGGCGCGGGCTTGCCGAGAAAGTCGACCAGGCTGATGCGCCGCGATCCCTCGCCTGGAGGCGTCCGATCGCCGACGATGACCACCAGCTCACCGCGGTCAATCCGCTCCTTGAGCAGGATGGCGGTCTCCGGCCCAAGCTGGGAAATCTGGATGAAATTGACCCCAAAATCGGCGTTGGCTTGCATCAGCAAGGTGTTGAAACGCAGGGCATGCTTGGTGTAAAGCACCGCATTGACCTTGGCCAGTCGATTATTGACGGCCAGGGCACGGGTCATTTCAAGGTTCCCCAGGTGAGAACCGATCAATACTGCGCCGCGACCTGAGGCAGTCAGACGCTCCAACTCTTCGTGGTCAGGAAAATCGACCCGCGCGCGGTCAAAGCCACCCATCCAGGCCGCCAGCTTGTCGAGCCCGGACTGTCCGAAGGCCAGCATGTGCTGGTAAACATCCCACCAAGAGGGCTCAGGAATACGCGCCCCTCGTTTCAGGTTGACCTGCCGGAGAAAGCCTTTTGACGCCGTGCGCGCCGCACGTCCGGTGATGAAGAAATAGCCGACGATGGGATAAAGCATGAGGCGCGCAACGCGTTCACCGAGCAGGCGATAGCAGACAAAGACCGAGCGCAGACCGAGCACACTGCCGCGTTCAGCGAAATTCGACCAGTGTTTCGTGGAAAAGCCACTCGCCGTCAACTTCCGACACCATGACAGAGGCCAGCGAATCAACAGTGCGAAATCAAAGCTCATCCAGGACCACTAAAAAGAATGCGGCCAGTAGAAAAACTGCGCTGGCTGGTCGAATAGGAAAACTCCAGGCGCCTGGTCGCGGCATTCCACTTGAGCGACAGACTGAGTTTCGTATCCGGCATGATGAGAGCCAGAAACTTGATATTTTCCAGCGACGAGAAATGTCCGCTCAACGCCAGATGCTCGCGCGCATAACGCACCGCCCAGTCGATCTGCACCACCCCAGGAAGAATCGGCAAGCCGGGGAAATGTCCGGAAAAATGACCGATCGAAGCCGGCACACACAGATCGAGAACGACATGCGCCGCCCCGTCGGGGCTGTGATGCACGCGCAGAATCTCTGGGTAAAGGGGATCTTCGCTGGCAAAAAGGGACTGCAGCTTCGCCAAGCTGGTCTTTCCGCGCTCGTCAATCGGCAACTGGTCGACGAAACGCCAGTGTCGCGGCAGGAGAACCGTCTCAAAATGCTGTTTCAGATGCGTACGCAGGATTTGTGAGAGAGCTCGCCGGCCTTGTGATTCAAGAAACTGCCGGCCCTCGGCGTGTAATACCAGCAAAGCGCCAAGGCTTTGACGACGTCCGGGCAAAGGAAGCACTGCTGAATTCTCGACCCAGGAATGCGCATTGAGCTGCTGTTCCATGTCGGGCAAGGACAGCCGCTTTTCCTCGATCTTTACGATGCGATCGAGCCGCCCCAGCAATCGGAAACGCCCGTCCGGCTTCAGCTCGATCGCATCGTCCATTTCTCGGTGCGCAGCGCTGTCGAGAAAAGGCGAGAGCAAAGACAAGGCCCCATTGTTGGAGCAAGCGACATCGATGCCGGGAAACGGCGTCCATAAATCAGCTTCGCCTCCGCCCTCCTGACACCGCCAGGCGATTCCTCCCGTTTCGGTGCTGCCGAACACCTCAACGGGGGCTTGGCCGAGTTGACGGAAGAACGCGTCGGCGGCAACGGCGGGTAAAGACCCGCCCGAAGAGAACACCGCCTTGAGCGCTGGCTTCAGCGACGCCAGTGAGAGCAATTCGGGCATCCGCCCGAGCTGCGCCGGGCTGGAAATCAGAACCGCGTCACCCAAAACCAACAGGCGCTCCTCGAGTGTATCGGGATGCGCACAGGTCACGGCATCAAAGGGACGGCCGGCAGAAAGAGGCCAGAGCAAACGGAACAAAAGCCCGTAGATATGCTGGTGCGGAACGGTGGCCACAATCGATGCGTTGCCGACAGCCGGCCCCCAGAGCGACTCCAGCACTTCGATCTCGGCTTCAAACTGGGCCAGGGTTTTACGCACACGTTTGGGCTGGCCCGTGCTCCCCGAGGTATAGAGATCAATGATCGCCTGCTGCGGATCCAATGCCGCCAGATAGCCGGAGACTTCCGGCACATCAATGACGCCATCCTCCATTCGCGCATCAAACACATCTGCCAGAACTCCCAGCGTCCCCGGTTGCGCATTATGGGGAATCACCACCTGCTTGCCGGCGAAAAGCAAGGCCAAAAGCCTGATGGCAAAAACTTGCGGATCGTCAACAGCAAGAAGCCACCGTTGTTCCGAACGCCCCTTCAACTGCCCGGCCAGAGACAATACCTGAGCGGAGAATTCACGCCAGACCATCGAACCCTGATCATTGTGACAGACCACCTGGTCATCACTGCGCCCGCCCTCGAAAAGTGAATGGAGGGGGATCAAGTTCGGCGAGAGCCTATTCAAGACGCCGCTCTTGAGAAAAAATAGCGGCGATATAACCACTCACCGGAGAACAACGCTCCCATGAGCAGATAAGCGACAAACCCGTTGTACAAAGCCCACATTTCTTGACTGGCGTAGACCGCCGTGTAGATGGAGACAACCCCATTCAACACAAGAAAAACACACCAGGCCGCAGTCAATCGACGCGTATAGCGAACCCCGGCAGGTGGAAGATCAGGCGTGCTGAGGCGCGCGATACGTTCAACCATGGAGGGCGGAAAGACCAGTGACAAGGGAAAAATCAGCAACACCCCCGCAGTCATGGCGGCTGGATAGAAGCGCAGCAGCAACTCGCTGTTGGTCACTGAGGTAAGCCCTGCGAAGAGGAGCATAAGCACCACCACCGACAGATCAACCCAAGTCAATTCAGCCAGTAGCTGTCTCGCACTCTGTCGCCTGCGAAGCAGCAAGGCCAGAGCGAACACCATGGCAACGTAACGCGGCTCGAGCACTTGAAGGCCGAACAAAATGGCAAAGGGATACAGCAGCCAGCTCAGGACATGACCAATCATTGGCCAATCCATCCGCGGGGATTGTTCCGAAAGAAGCACAGCAATCAAGCGGCAAGAAGTTGCTTCACCGTACTGACCACATCACCTACCGTACGGACCGTCTTGAAATCTTCAGGCTTGATGCGCTTGCCTGTCATTTCCTGGAGCTTTATTGCCAGGTCAACGGCGTCGATGCTATCAAGATCCAGCTCGCCAAACAGCTGGGCTTCGGGAACGACGCGCTCGGGCGTGATTTCAAAAGCCTCGGCCAAGATCACCTTGAGCTTTTCCATAATCTGTTCATCGGTCATCATTCTTTCCCTCTGTAATCGCTCATGGTTTAGATCAATCAGGCTGCCGCAACACGGGACCGCACGAATTCGGCCAGACTGCTCACTGATCGGAAATGCTCCCGATTACCCGCCTCGTTGTCTTCCAATTGCAGCTGATATTTTTTGCGCAAGGCGATGCCCAGTTCAAGCGCATCAATCGAATCCAGACCCAGTCCATCATCTCCGAAAAGCAGGGCATCGTCTCCGATATCTTCCGGCGTGGTGTCTTCCAATTCAAGCGCTTCAATGATGAGGCGCTTGATATCGAGTTTTAGTGCGTCCATTTCTGTAGCTCCCGTGTGAAATACGATTCAAAGGAATGTGTCAATTTGCGTGCGGCGATGGTCTGAACTTCACCCGGACTGACCCAATGACTGGCGCTCACCGGCTCCAACACTTCAATTCTCAGGTGGAAGCGTCGAGACGGAATGTGATACCACTTATGGTGTTTGCTCAATGTCGAAGGATTGCAGTTTATCAGCACCGGCAGAATGGGCACACCGCTGCGTAATGCGATATAGGCCGCCCCGCGCTGGAAACAAAGGGGTTTATCCGGCTGGCTACGCGTTCCTTCCGGAAAAATCACCATGGAATGCCCTTCCAACAACGCCTGAGCACAATCGTCGATCAGACTGTCCGGATCTGAATTGCTGATGTACCCGGCTGCGCGAACCACTCCACTAAGTAGCGGGTTTTCCCAAAGCGCCTGCTTGACCACGCAGCTGGCCATCGGCGTCAAAGAAATCATGGCCACCACATCGATCAGCGTGGGGTGATTGGCCAGGACAATCGTTCTTTGGCAATGGCGCAGATGTTGCCCACCGATAACCTCCATACGCATGATCCCAACCGTCTCCATAAACCAAAGAAAAGCGCCAAAGGATTTATGAATCAACCAGCGCGTCCGTTGCAACCGAGTCTCGCTTGGCAAGAAGCGCAGTAAAGGGAAAACCAATGTCGCCAGCGCGAATCCGCCAAGCCCGAACAGGGCAAAGCTAATGCCGGTCACTAAAAGTCGCCAGTAGTAATTCAACCGGTCCATCATCAAGCGCTTTTCGTCCACGACCATGTCAGCCCGGAACCATGCCAGCTTGCCTGCCCCTGGTCAAGGCAGCGCAGAAACGCCCGTGACTGTACCTCTTCACTTGAATCGGACTCTTCTCTCGTACTGACGCAGTTGATGCGCATCGCTGCAGAACTCTCCAGCAGGCAGCCCACCGCATGGGCTTCACACCCCGACAATTCATTAACTCCGTAAACAGCAGGGGCGGGCTCGTCAGCATAAATAAACAACACCGGACGCTCAGGGTTGTCCGCCAGTTGCATGCACGCTTCCATCAGCCCATACGAAAAACTCGAATCTCCAGCCGAAACGGCAGTAGACGGGGCCACATTGCCCTGAAGCATGGAAAACAAACCGGCACTGGCGTTAAGTACCGACATGCTGAACAGCGCTGGAGACAAGGTCTCCTTGTCAGCAATACTTTCGAGCATCGTGGTTGTCCGCGTCAACTCACCATGCCGTGAGGCATACACAAAGCGCACCCCGGGGATGTCCCAAGCACAGTCGTAAGCCACCCGAAGCGTCATCCGGGCAAGCGAGCTGAGGCGACGCCGAAGCATCGGCTCTACGAAACTGACGTCAGGCGACAGCAACGTACCATCTGGCGACACACGAGATTCCCATTTTGACCAACGGGTAATCGGTGCGCTCAGTGATGAAACAACAGATTTCAAATGTGGCCCATTCTCGCCCAGGCGAATCAACTGCCTCACCCCCAAGACCACCGCACGGAGATCAGACAAAACCAGTCTGTTTGTACCCTGTTTTGTTTTATTATTTCCGGGACCAGCAGAGGATTATACGTGTTTGGCTACCATTTATCACCCTCATGCAAGCTTATGATTCAGGCATCCAAACCACCGCCCATTATTGAGCATGGCTCAAACCAAGCTGCGCCTTTTCAAACCGCCCAAGCAAAGAGATATGCCAACGTGTCATAGGGGAGAATTCCACGGGGCAATGCTTGGAATCACTTATCTAATTTACTACAATGAATACAGGCATTGGGTCCCAAGTTTGTTCATTCTTGTATTTGCCAAGAATCAGGCATTTTAGTGAGGCAACATGCGCAAAGCCCTGCTTTTCCATACGCTCGCTTGTTTGATTTACCTGATGTCTCCGCTGGCACTTGCTGCAGAAGACCGTGGCGTTCGAGCGGGCATCACTTCAGGAGAGAAGCGCGTCGCGCTGGTTATCGGCAATAGCGCCTACCCTTCGGGCGCGCTGGACAATCCGCGCAACGATGCCACCGCCATGGCCGCCGCCCTCAAGCGACTGGGCTTCGATGTTGAACTTAAAATCAATGCCAACAAAGCAGATTTCGCGGCGATCCAGAAACGCTTCAATGCCAAAGCCAACAAGTCTGACGTCGCAGCGGTTTTCTACGCCGGACACGGAATCCAATACGAAAACCAGAATTATCTCGTACCCATCGACGCAAAACCCCAATCGGCACAAGACTTCAAACGGGAAATGGTCAAGCTTGAAGACATCATTGATGATATGGGCAACGCCAAGGTCAAGCTGGTCTTTTTCGATGCCTGTCGCGACAATCCGCTGGCGCGCAGCTTCAGTCGCGGCGGATCGCGCGGCATGTCCGCGCCGAACGAAGCCGCCGGCACGTTAATCTCCTTCGCCACCAAACATGGCAATACCGCCTCGGACGGCAGCAGCTCGCACAGTCCCTATACCGAGGCGCTGCTCGCCGCGCTGGAAAATCCGGTCGAGGAAGTACACGCGCTGTTGCGCAAAAAAATCCAGCAAAGCGTCAAAGAGAAGACCAAGGGCCAGCAGGAACCCTGGGCCTATGGCAACCTGAATGGTGACTTCTACTTTATTCAGGGGCCGGTCAATGTCACGGTGTCGAAAAGCGACAGCGCCAAGCCTGACCCAGGAGTGATCGAACTGGAACTCTGGCGCGGAGCCCAAGCCACAAAGAACATCGAAGCCTACGAAGACTACCTTGCCAAATACCCCCAAGGCCAATTTGCCGGGCAGGCAAAAGCAGCCATTGGCAAGCTCAAGGGCGGGACAAAAACTGAAGCAGCAGCCCTTGAACCTGCGCCACGCACCGAAAGCCGAAAAACCAAGGAATCCATTCAGGAACCAGCCCCAGCCAAAGCTGCTTCCGCTGATAGCAAGGTTTTAACCCCCAAAGTGCCCGCCAAGAGCAAGGCGCGCAGCGAAGAAACCGCACCCATAGCGGACAGCTCCGACGGGAAACCGATAGCACATCCGCTTAATCGGGTGTATCGCACAGCGGATTCGATTATCGTAGTCTTTAAGAATTTCCCCGAGAGCAAATACTGCTGGATTGATATTTCAAAGAAGGAAGACGGCGACGGCAGATACCGTCAATATTATTGGACTAACGGCAAGTCGAGTGGTCAGCTGACTTTTTCAGGCCTCAGACTTGAGCCAGGCAGTTACGAAGTTCGGGGACACTTCAGCAGAAGCAACACGGTCGACCAGCGCTTCCCGTTCCGGGTCAT
>JBAXHE010000102.1:0-9435 GCA_037139055.1 Betaproteobacteria bacterium
TTGCGCTGTTCCGTCAGGGCAAGTTCCGCGACGTCAAGCTGGCCAAGAAGCAGGCCGCCAATCTTGAGACTATCCTCGATCAGATGACCGAAGCCGAAGTCAAGATGTTGCCGCTGATCATCAAGGCCGACGTTCAGGGTTCGCAGGAAGCCCTGGTGCAGTCGTTGCAGAAATTGTCGACGGCCGAAGTCAAGGTCAATGTCATTCACGGTGCCGTTGGTGCCATCAGCGAATCCGACGTGCATCTGGCGCAGGCTTCCAAGGCCGTCATCATCGGCTTCAATACCCGTGCTGATGCTGGTGCCCGCAAGGCGGCCGAGAGTGTCGGTGTGGATATCCGCTACTACAACATCATTTACGATGCGGTGGATGAGGTGAAGGCAGCGCTCTCGGGCATGTTGTCGCCAGAGAAGCGCGAAGAAGTCACTGGTCTGGTTGAAATTCGTCAGGTCTTCCGGGCCACCAAGATCGGCACGATTGCCGGTTGTTACGTGCTTGAAGGTCTGGTCAAGCGTTCCTCGCGTGCGCGTCTGCTGCGTGACAACGTGGTGGTCTGGGACGGTGAATTTGAGTCGCTCAAGCGCTTCAAGGATGACGTCAAGGAAGTTCGTTCAGGTTTCGAGTGTGGTATTTCGTTGAAGAACTTCAACAATTACGAGGAAGGTGATCAGCTCGAAGTGTATGACGTGACGGAAATCGCCCGGACGCTCTAAATGGCAGTCAAGAAAAGTTTTTCCCGCAAGGAGCGCGTGTCCGAACAAATTCGCCGCGAGGTGGCGGATTTGATTCGCACCGAGCTGAAGGATCCGCGCGTCGGCATGATCAGCATCACCGATGTTGAAGTGACGGCGGATTATGCGCATGCGAAGATTTTCTTCAGCTCAATGTCGGGCAGTGAGAACCTGGCAGAAATCATGACCGGTTTGCAGAAATCCTCCGGGTTTCTGCGCCGTGAACTGGGTAAGCGCATCAGTATTCATATGACGCCGCAGCTACATTTTGTTTTTGACCGCTCGCTCGAACGCGGTGCTGATCTCACCAAGCTGATTCAGGAAGCTGTGGCCATTTCGACGGCTACTGAGACTGAGCCGGATCCAGAAAACTGATCTTGGCCACTCCCAGCGGAACCAAGAAAACCTGGAAGCGCGTAGACGGCGTCCTGCTGCTCGACAAACCTTCGGGGATGACCTCCAATTCGGCGCTGCAGTGCGCGCGCCGGATGTTTTCAGCGGCCAAGGCCGGGCATACCGGGACGCTTGACCCACTGGCGACGGGGCTGCTGCCCTTGTGCTTCGGTGAGGCGACCAAGTTTTCTGCCGATCTTCTGGAAGCCGACAAAACCTACGAAGCCGATCTGCTCTTCGGGGTGACTACGGATACCGCTGATGCTGAAGGTGCCGTTCTAGAACGCCGACCGGTTGAGTTTACGCCGCCGCAGCTGGAAGAGGCGCTTGCACAATACAGAGGGCGCATCAGTCAGATCCCGCCGATGTATTCGGCGCTCAAGCGTGACGGGAAACCTCTTTATGAACTCGCCCGGCAAGGGATTGAGGTCGAGCGCCAGCCGCGTGAGGTGATCATCAGCGAGTTGCAGTTGCTGGAGCATTCCGGCGAGCGCTGTCGCTTGCGCGTGACCTGCAGCAAGGGGACTTATATCCGTACGCTGGCTGAAGACATCGGAATCCGCCTGGGTTGTGGGGCGCATCTGACGGCACTGCGGCGCACTGCGGTCGGTGCTTTGCGGATTGACGATGCGGTCACGCTAGATCAGTTGAATGCGCTCGCGGAAGAAGATCGCTGCGCTTGCCTTAAAGCCCCCGATTTCCTGCTGCAAACCTTGCCCGCCGTGTATCTTGCTGAGGAATCGCTGCTGCGCTTTGAGCACGGGAATTCGGTCGTTGTCAGCCTTGATGATCGACCGCTGCCTGGGAAGTGCCGGGTCTATTCCTCCAGTCGATTGCTGGGAGTCGCTGAAATCGATGCCGATGGGGTGCTCCAGCCGCGGCGATTGGTCTGCGCCTAAAAAATCACCTGTGCTGTACTTCCTTCGGTCGTCGGGCACCGCGTGCCCGACCTACGCCCAACGTTTATGTGCGCCCTATTTGTTGTGCACCGCGTGCCCAACCTACCAAACTTGCCGGCGACCATCGTAACGAGGTATAATCCCGCCCTCGCTTCGCCGAGCGATTAATCCATTTATCCATCTGGCGTGCGCTCTATCAAACTGGGGCTGCGTCGTTTTTTATGAAAGAGAGTTTGATATGGCGATTACCGTTGTGCAAAAAGCACAGATCATGACCGATTTCCAGCGTACTGCCGGTGACTCGGGTTCCTCCGAAGTTCAGGTGGCTCTGCTGACCGCCCGCATCAATGACCTGACCGGTCACTTCAAAGAGCACGTCAAGGATCACCACTCGCGTCGCGGCCTGCTGCGCATGGTGAGCCGTCGTCGCAAGCTGCTGGACTACCTGAAGCGTACGAATGTTGATTCCTATCGTGCGCTGATTCAACGTCTCGGCCTGCGCAAGTAAGCCTGCCCGCCGAACCGCTGTGCGGTTGGGATGCAGACGATCCGAATGAATGGCAGCGGCCAGCCCCTGAGGGTTGAGCCGCTGTTGTTGTTTTTGCAGCTTTACGCCAATGTGGCGCGTTGTTGATTGGCGAACCGGTGTCGTGGGTTCGCACGTTGAACTATTGAGAGAGGAAAACATGTTTAAAATTGCTAAGAAAACATTCACCTGGGGTGCCCATCAAGTCACTCTCGAAACCGGTGAAATTGCCCGCCAGGCGGGTGGTTGCGTCATCGTGACGATGGACGACACCGTGGTACTGGTTTCCGTGGTCGGCAACAAGTCGGTCAAGCCGGGTCAGGACTTTTTCCCGCTGACCGTCGATTACATCGAGAAAACCTACGCCGCAGGCAAGATCCCCGGTGGCTTCTTCAAGCGCGAAGGCCGTCCTTCGGAAAAAGAGACGCTGACCTCGCGTCTGATCGACCGTCCGCTGCGTCCGCTGTTCCCCGAAGGTTTCTACAACGAAGTTCAGGTCGTGGCGATGGTCGTTTCGCTCAATCCTGAAGTCGATTCCGATATCCCGGCCCTGATCGGTGCCTCGGCCGCGATGGCGATTTCCGGTATTCCTTTCGATGGCCCGATTGGTGCCGCCCGCGTGGGTTATGTCGATGGTCAGTACGTGCTCAACCCGACCCAGACCCAATTGGTCAGCAGCCAGCTCAACCTCGTCGTCGCCGGTACGCAAGCCGCCGTGCTGATGGTCGAGTCGGAAGCTGACATGCTCTCCGAAGACATCATGCTCGGCGCCGTCGTTTACGGCCACGATCAGATGCAAGTGGCGATCAACGCCATCAACGATCTGGTTGAAGAAGCCGGCAAGCCGGAATGGGACTGGACGCCTGCGGCCAAGAATGTTGAACTGGTCGCCAAGCTCAATGCCCTGGTCGAAACCGATCTGCAGGACGCTTTCCGTATTACCAGCAAGCAGGAACGCACGCATCGCATCAAGGCCATTTCCGACAAGGCCATCGAAGTGCTGACCGCCGGTGATGACGCTCCTGATGCCAACACCATCAAGAACCTGTTCTTCGACGTTGAAGCCAACATCGTGCGCAGCCGTATCCTCGGCGGTGAGCCGCGTATCGACGGTCGTGATACGCGTACCGTGCGTCCGATTGCCATTCGCTCCAGCGTGTTGCCGCGCACCCACGGTTCGGCCCTGTTTACCCGTGGTGAAACGCAGGCGCTGGTCGTTGCCACTCTGGGTACCGGTCGTGACGAGCAGATCATCGATGCGCTGGCCGGTGAATACCGCGAGCGTTTCATGCTGCATTACAACTTCCCGCCCTACGCCACCGGTGAATGCGGTCGTGTCGGTACGCCGAAGCGTCGCGAAATCGGTCACGGTCGTCTGGCCAAGCGGGCGATGATCGCCGTGCTGCCGAAGCCGGAAGATTTCTCCTACACCATGCGCGTGGTCTCCGAGATCACCGAATCCAATGGTTCGAGCTCGATGGCGTCGGTGTGCGGTTCTTCGCTGGCGCTGATGGATGCTGGCGTGCCGTTGAAGGCACACGTGGCCGGTATCGCCATGGGCCTGATCAAGGATGGCAACCGTTTTGCCGTGCTGACCGACATCCTCGGCGACGAAGATCACCTCGGCGACATGGACTTCAAGGTTGCTGGTACCGACACCGGTATTACTGCCCTGCAGATGGACATCAAGATTCAGGGCATTACCAAGGAAATCATGCAAGTTGCGCTGGCTCAGGCCAAGGAAGCCCGTCTGCACATTCTCGGTCAGATGCAGAATTCGGCATCGGGTCCGCGTGAAGAAGTGTCGGCTTACGCACCGCGTCTGTATACGATGAAGATCAATCCGGAAAAGATTCGTGACGTGATCGGCAAGGGCGGTGCAGTGATCCGCGCCATCACCGAAGAAACCGGCACCACGATCGACATCAAGGATGACGGCACAATTACCATCGCTTCGGTGAACAGCGATGCAGCCAATGCCGCCAAGGCCCGCATTGAAGCCATTACCGCCGATGTCGAAGTGGGCAAGATCTACGAAGGTACCGTGCTCAAGCTGCTTGATTTCGGTGCCATCGTCAGCATCCTGCCGGGTCGTGACGGCCTGCTGCACATTTCGCAGATCGCCAACGAGCGCGTCAATGCCGTTGCCGATTACCTCAAGGAAGGCCAGAAAGTACGCGTCAAGGTGCTGGAAGCCGACGAAAAGGGTCGTGTGCGTCTGTCAATGAAGGCACTGACGGTCGAAGAGGGTGGCGCTGCTCCGGCTGCTCCTGTCGAGCCGCAGCCGCAGTAAGTCAGTAAGGCTTAACAAAAAGGACGCTTCGGCGTCCTTTTTGTTGGCTCCAGCGCTTCACCGCACGGGGCGGTGAGCGGCGAAGGGCTTACTTGGCGACTTGGCGTTCGCGTACTTCTTCGAGTGTCTTGCAGTCGATGCAGAGCGACGCTGTCGGGCGTGCCTCGAGGCGCTTGATGCCAATCTCGATGCCGCAGCCATTGCAGTAGCCGTAATCGCCGCCTTCGATCTGGTCGATGGTTTCCTCGATCTTCTTGATCAGCTTGCGTTCGCGATCGCGATTGCGCAGCTCGATGGCGATGTCGGTTTCCTGGCTGGCGCGATCATTGGGGTCGGCAAACACCGTCGCTTCATCCTGCATGGTATGAACCGTGCGCTCGATGTCGTTCATCAATTCCGTCTTGAGCGTTTCCAGGATGGTGCGGAAATGAGCCAGTTGTTTGCTGCTCATGTATTCCTCACCCTTTTTTGGAACATAGGGGGCGAAATGTTTATGGAGTAATTCTTCAGGCATGTTCAAAAACCATCCATTCGTTTTTGCAAAGAGGCGATTAAATATCAGAAAAATTCAAACACTGCAAGTAATCTATATACCGACATTGGCGATGATAACCTGAATAATCCCTGTTATCCTCAGTGTTTTAGCGGCTTGCGCAAGAAACCGAAGCGACCCAAAAATTCCGTCAAAAAATGTAGGTTGGGCACCCCGTGCCCAACAAGCGAAGAACGCTACCGGCGCGGCACTTTTTTCCATCGTCGGGCACGGCGTGCCCGACCTGCGTCGATGGATCAATAATAATGTGATCATTCGATTGACCTGGCCGGTGTCAATCTGTAGAATGCGCGCTTCTTCGGGGCGTAGCGCAGCCTGGTAGCGCATCTGCTTTGGGAGCAGAGGGTCGTGAGTTCGAATCCCACCGCCCCGACCAGTAACACCAGTAGCAAAAAGGTATCTGAAAACGAATCGGCGGGAAGCATCCCTCAACTGTCTCGTGTTTTGCGCCCGTAGCTCAACCGGATAGAGCACCGGCCTTCTAAGCCGGGGGTTGTGAGTTCGAGTCTCGCCGGGCGCGCCAGAACAATGGCGGTGTTAGCTCAGTTGGTAGAGCATTGGATTGTGATTCCAAGGGTCACGGGTTCAAGCCCCGTACATCGCCCCAAACAAAACCCCTGCAAGCGAAAGCTTGTGGGGGTTTTTATTGGTCGGTGCGGAATGTGCTCCTGGTTCGTCTGGCATGGTGCAAATGTCATTGCTATTCAACCCTGAAAGGATTAGGGTTGAAACTATAAAACAATAGATTGCTTCACTTCGGCTTGGAAGAATTCATCGTGACCAAACATGGGAAAACGCCCGCCCCCGAAAGAGTTGCGATTAAGCCGCGGAGCGCAAAGTCGGCCCGCGCGCCGGTAAAGGACGTCGCTCCCATTTCCGAACCCCCTGCCAGTCCGCCGAACAGCACTTTCCCGATCGTCGGCATCGGCGCTTCCGCCGGGGGCCTAGCGGCGTTTGAAGCCTTTTTCTCCGGCCTGCCGGTCGACCATGATCCGGGAATGGCCTTTATTCTGGTGCAGCACCTGGCGCCCGACTACCACAGCATGCTCGCTGAACTCGTTCAGCGCTTCACGCGCATGCCGGTGTTTGAAGTCGCCGACGGCATGGTGGTGAACATCAACTGCGTCTACATCATCCCGCCCAACCGCGATCTGGCTTTTTTCGGCGGCGCCCTGCAACTGCTAGAACCGGCTGCGCCGCGCGGGCAGCGCCTGCCGATCGATTTCTTCCTGCGCTCGCTGGCGCAGGATCAACACGAACGCGCCATCGGTATTGTTCTCTCCGGCACCGGCAGCGACGGTACCCAGGGTGTTCGGGCGATCAAGGGCGAGGGCGGCATGGTGATCGTGCAGAGCCCGGAATCGACCGAGTTCGATGGCATGCCGCGCAGCGCCATCGGTACCGGTCTGGTGGATTATCAATTGCCACCGGCCGAGATGCCGGCCCAACTGATGGCCTACACGGCGTACGCTTTCGGCAAGCCGCGCATGCCGTCCACGGTGCCGTCGCCGGCCGCTGAAAACACGCTGAACAAAATTTTTGTCTTGCTGCGGGCGCAGGTCGGCCACGATTTTTCGCAATACAAGCCGAGCACCATCAAACGCCGTATCGAGCGGCGCATGGCGGTGCATCAGGTCGGAACGCAGGACGCTTACCTGCAGCTGCTGCAGCAAAGCCGCGCCGAAATTGAAGCGCTGTTCCGTGACCTGCTGATCGGGGTGACCAGTTTTTTTCGCGACCCCGAGGCTTTCAAGGTGCTCGAGGAGCAGGTCATTCCTCAGCTTTTTGTTAGCAAGCCGTCGATAGGGGGTGTCATCCGGGTGTGGTGCGCCGGCTGCTCGACCGGTGAAGAAGCCTACTCCCTGGCGATCCTGCTGCAAGAGTGCATGGAGACGCTCAAGCAAAGCTACACCGTGCAAGTCTTCGCCACCGACATCGATAGCCGGGCGATTGCCACGGCGCGCGCCGGTATTTATCCGGCGGGTATCGCGGCCGACATTTCGCCCGAGCGTCTGGCGCGTTTTTTTACCGCCGCTCCGGATGGTAGCGCCTACCGCATCCACAAGGGCATCCGCGACATGTTGGTGTTCTCCGAGCAGGACGTGATCAAGGACCCGCCGTTCTCCCGGCTCGACCTGATCAGCTGCCGCAACCTGATGATTTATCTCGGCGCAGCGCTGCAGAAGAAACTCATCCCGCTCTTTCACTTTGCGCTGATTCCGCGCGGCATTCTTTTCCTCGGTACTTCCGAAGGCGTCGGCGAGTTTGCCGACCTGTTTTCCAGCCTTGAGCGCAAGGCCAAGATCTTTCAGCGCCAGGAAGCGCTTCAGCCGATGGCGCGTGCTCACGCCATGCGCTTCACCTCGCCGATGAGCGCGGTTAAGGCGGCCATGCCCCAGCCCCCCGGCAAAGCGGTTTTTCCGGTCAAACTGCCGCTGCGCGAGCTGACCGAGCAGGCGCTGCTGCAGCACATTGCGACGGCGGCGGCGCTGGTTGACGTTGATGGCAATATTCTCTACCTGCATGGACGCAGCGGCCTGTACCTGGAACCAGCGTCGGGCGAGGCGGGCATCAACAATATCCTGAAAATGGCCCGTGAAGGGCTGCAGCAGCCTTTGTCCATGGCTTTGCACAAGGCCGCCGCCGGCCATGAGACGGTGCGCGTCGACGGGCTGAATGTGCGCACCAACGGCCACTTCAGCCGGGTCAACCTGAGCGTTTGTCCGGTAAAAAGCGGCTTGCCCGGCGTCTCAGTAGCGGCGCTTTATCTGGTTGTTCTCGACGAAGCGCCGGCTCAGGGCCCGGCCGGGGTGACGCCGGCGGCTCTGCCGGAAGCGGCTGGCGCAGTTGACTGCTCGGTGCTTGAGGTACGATTGACGATGCTGCAGCGCGAATTGCGCGACAAGGACGAATACCTGCAGAGTATTCGTGAGGAGCTGGAGAGCGCCAACGAAGAACTCAAATCCTCCAACGAAGAAATGCAGTCGGTGAATGAGGAGTTGCAGTCGACCAACGAGGAACTCGAGACCTCGAAGGAAGAATTGCAGTCGGTCAACGAAGAATTGTCCACGGTCAATGCCGAACTGCAAAGCAAGGTCGTCGATCTGTCGCGCAGCAATAGCGACATGAACAACCTGCTGGCCGGTACCGGCATCGGCACCGTGTTTGTCGATCATCATCTGCGCATCCTGCGCTTTACCCCGGCGGTGTCACAGGTGATCAACCTGATCCTCAGCGATGTCGGGCGCCCGGTGGCGCACATTTCCTCTAATCTGCCCGGTTACACCACCCTGGTCGCCGATATACAAGTAGTGCTGGATACGCTGATCCCCAAGGCGCTGGAGGTGCAGACCGTAGCCGGGCAGTGGTACGCCATGCGCATCCAGCCTTACCGCACGCTGGATAACGTGATCGAAGGTGCGGTGATCTCGTTTGTCGATATCACCGAGACCGTGCTTACCCGGCTGGCGCTGCGCCAGGCCAATGATCTGGCGCGTCTGGCGGTGGTCCTGCGCGATGCGCAGGATGCCATTACCGTGCAGGATCTGGCGGGCCGCATGCTGGCCTGGAACCCCGGTGCCGAGCGGCTGTACGGCTGGAGCGAGGCGGAGGCCCTGCAGATGAATGTGGGCGAGCGGATTCCACCGGAGTTGCGCGAGAGTGCATTGACGCGACTGGTGCAACTGGGTCAGGCGGAGGTTCTCGAGCCGTACGCTACCCGGCGGCTGTGCAAGGACGGATCGGTGGTGTCGGTGATGGTTGTTTCCAGCGCCCTGGTCGATGAGGCCGGGCACCTCTATGCCATTGCCACTACCGAGCGGGGGGGGGGGGGGGGGGAAGGTTTTAGAAAAAAGGGGGGGGGGGGGGCCCGGGGGGTCCCCCAACCCCCCCCTTTCCGGGGGGGCCCAAACTGCCCCGGGCCCCGAAAGCGGCTTTCGGGAAAGGGGGGCCCCTCCCCCGGGGGGCTTTCCCAGACCGGCCCCCGGAACCTACGGGGGGAGGGGGCACAAATTGCCGCGGGCACAAAACAGAATGGAAAA
>JBAXHE010000103.1:0-9412 GCA_037139055.1 Betaproteobacteria bacterium
TAGGCCGATTCCTCAACCGGCTGGCCATTTTTCATCAAGGGGAGCGGGTGTTCCTGCTGGTTCAGCCAGGCCAGATTGTTCTCTGTGTCAAAGGCTGCGGCAGCCGCTTCAGAAAAACCTTGCCAACGAGCATCACTTTGGAGACCAAGCCACCCCATTGACGCGATGGCAAGAAACAGAACAAGCATCAATGGTACGACAGCCTTGCCGAGTGACTTTCGTTTGGTTATGGCATAGATCAGTCCGCTGGCAACGACCAGAAATGCATTGATGATCACGGCGTTACGTGCCATTAGGGTGACGCTGGCAATGCAGGAGAGAACGAGGAGTCCAGACAGGGCCGGCCAGGACAGCGGGAAAATCACGCGTCCGAAGATCGAACGGGAGAGCATGTCGGCGAGGATCAGGGCGCTTAGCATGGTGACCAGCGTGCTGTGGTAATCCCTAGCGGCAAACGGTGTTTTGCCGAAAGGGTAGGTGCCGCTCTGAGTCCAGATCCAGAGCTGATAGGCGAACAGGACAAGGATGTGCAAAATCAGAGCCGCTGTTGCCGCGTGTATCGGACGCCTTGAGTCTTTGTTCCGCCATGCCAGCGTGGCCAGGAGTCCGATGAAAGCAGCGATCAACGAATTTAGCCAGTCCCCGCGCAGCATCCCCAATGCCTGCTCGTTTAGGGGGGAAATGAAGGTGCTCTGGATGAGCAACCACAGGGTCAGGGCGAACAGGATCAGGCCCGAGACGCGAAATGGCTTGAGATTCCTGAGGCAGTCAGCGGGGAAAGGATTTCTGGCGAGTATCCACAGTCCGCTGAAAAGCAACACCGCGAGCAGAAGGTAGCGTAGCGCAACCGTATGGGGAATCGGGTAAATGAAGTAAATGGCAAAACAAAGAAGGGGGACACCGGCTTTCCGGAAATCTGTGATCATGTCATGCTCCGGAAAGAATGCACTTCAGATAGTTGCGCGCAATTCGACGGCGCTGCTTCCAGTCGTTTGTGTTTTGCCAGAGTCGCCCCAGTAGCCCGCTGGCCAGGACTTCTCGATAGCGCTCTTTTCTCCATGCAAGGTCGCTGATTTTTTCAATCTTGTGAAAAATGCTGAACGCCCCATCAATGGCCTGCCAGCTTAATAGTCGGCGCAGGATGTCATCGTCATTCGCTTGGGTGTGGGCCAGGTCAAGCAGCGTCTTGGCGTTAACAATGCTGCTGCTGACCAGAGCCTCCAGGCGCAGGCGGTTCTTTTCCGGACTGAAGTGGCGGATTGGAATGCGATAAAAATTCAGCGGGGTGGCGTCATAGCGGAGACGGTTTGCGGCGAGCAGCGCCTGAGTGGTCCAGATGACGTCTTCGTGGATGAGCTTGGGGACAAACCGGAAATGGTGTTCTTCAAGAAAGTCGCGGCGATACAGGTGCAGCCAGACCATGTGCAGCAGCCGCCCGTTTTGCAGGCGCTGTTTCAGCCATTCCTTACCCGTAAGGATGGCGGAAGAGGCTACGTCGGCATAGATCAGACGGTCCTGCTCCCGCCCTTCAAAGTGGTAGTGAGCGTTGCACAAGAGCATGTCCAGATCGTCTCTTTGCGCTACGGCAAGCAGATGCGCGTAAGCTTCAGGGGCGACAAAATCATCCGAATCGATAAACGCCAGATATTCCCCCTGGGCGAGAGCCAGCCCGGTGTTCCGTGCCGCCGAGAGGCCGCCGTTGTCTTGCCGGATGACGCGCATCTGCGGCAGTCGAGAAGCGTATTCAGCGAGTATGCGCGGGCAGTCGTCGGTCGATCCGTCATCAACAACGATCAGCTCGTCGATCGGTCGCGTTTGCGCAATCAGGCTGTCCAGACAGCGCGGAAGATAGGGCGCAACATTGTAAACGGGCATGACCACGGTCAGCAAAGGACGGCTCATCTCATGGCCTCGCATTCTGATCGGTCCATTTGCTCAGCGCGAGATGCAGGGTCGCTGCGCGCTGAGCATAGGTATGATGGGACATGACGTGGTGATGGCAGCGCTCGGCAAGGTCGCGGGCCTGTTCGAAATGCGCCAGCCAGAACTCAATTTTGGCCACGCAGTCATCCAAACCGTCAAATTCTGTCCAGTTGTCGCCGAGGGTGAAGTCGTCGCGGGCATGCGTGCGCTTGTCGCAAAGCAGAAAGCCGCCACAGGCTGGAATGCCGTAACAGCGCTCCGGCAGGCCAGACGCTACGGGCGCTTGATATTCGCAGCGGGCGCCGAAATTAAGGTTGATGCGTGAGGAGTGAATGAGTTTGATTTGCTCGGCCACACTCATCCCCTCCGACTCGCGAAAGAGAAAGCGGATGTTGCGTTCGGACAAGCGCTTGCCGAGCGCCGCAAAGAAATTCTGGCGTGCTGCATCTTCCTTGTAGCGCAGCCCATCCATGCCGCCAAAAAAGGAGACATCGTACTGATAGTTCTGTGGGTTGCGTAGCCGCTTGAAGACGGTGTCAATATCTTCGTCAGGACGATAGGTGCTGGTGTCTGCGGCGTTGGGAAGATAGAGCACAGTGTCGGCAAAGCGGCGTTCGTCAATCAGGGTGTGTGAGGCGTAAATATCGAGCAGTCGTGCGCGATCAAGCCAGTCGAGCCGCCATGTGCTGCGGTTAAGATAGTGCGGTGCGTCACGGTTCCACGCGAAGAGCGGAACCTGATGGCGACTTAAGCGACGCTTCAGTCGCCAAACCCGCACGGGATGGCGCAGGCAGTCATAAAACCAGACGTGGCAGGCCAGCGTTTTTTCAAGCTGTTCGTCAGAGGGGAGCCAGTGGTCATCATCAAGCACCAGTCCCCGCGCTTCCAGCGCGGAGCGCAAAGGCGGCATGAGACCACTGTGGTTGACGATGATGTGCTTGCGTTCAGGGTGAGTCATGAAGAGGCGTCAGCACGGACGATAGAAAAAAAACACATTCTTTCGGATGCAACTGAAATCCAGAACGAAGCCCTGGCCCAGAAGGTGGGAGAAGACGGTTGAAATGCCGTCATTGCCAAGAACATCTGCGTGAGTCTCCAGGCAAATTTTATTGACGCCCGAGAGGTTGGCATAGGCAAAAAAATCGCCCTCCCCGCCCTCGATGTCGACAATCAGGAATGTCGGCTTGCGCAGGGCGAGTTCGTCATTCAGGTCTCGCTGGGGAACCTGAATGGCTTGGGCATTCTGACTGCGCAGCGAGGTCGATGAGGCCCAGAATTCCGGTTCGACGTAGAAAGTGCACTCTCCCTCACCACGTGCCAGCATGACGTTGTGTATGGCGGGAGAAATAGTGTTGCGTTGGTGTACAGCCTGAATGACCGGGATCAAGGCCGGGTTGGCTTCATAGGTGCTGACTCGTTCGCTGCCGATCCGCTTGGCGCAGAAGGCAGAAAGGTAGCCGATCCCGGCGCCGACTTCGAAGACGACATCATGGGCTTCGAGCTTGTTCGCGACAATGTCGACTTCCTTGCTCTCGTAGTCGCCAAAATAGATTTGCCGGGCAATTCCCGGCGCAATGGCCGGGTGTTTGCAGGGCAGCCAGATGCCTTGGTTGTCTGCCCAGACCGGCTGATTCCAGCGCCAGAGGTATTTTTTGAGGCGTTTTTCGGTTTTTCCACCCTTGCGTAACATGATCATCCCTTGTGAATTTATCAACTACGATTTTTCTTTACGACGGCGGGTATTCCTGCCACGACGGAATTTTCGGGTACGTCACGGGTTACAACGGCGCCAGCAGCAACGACTGCGCCACTTCCGATAGTTACTCCGGCCAGAATGACGGCATTGGCACCAATCCAGCAGTCGTTTCCGATGTGGATGGCTATTCGCTCTGTCGCCTGAGAACGAATGGTTTTTCCTGCAGCAAACTGGTGCTGGTAGGAAATAATGCGCACCCCCGGTCCGATCAGCGTGTCATCACCAATGTCCACGCCGCCGGTGCCATTGATAATGGAGAAATTATTGATTTCAACCCGGTGGCCCAGCCGCACTCCACCTTCGCCGCCTTGTATATAGGCATAACGGTTGAGAGTGACTTGGTCGCCGAAAACGACTCCTTTGCTGCGACTGGCATCAATCGAAGCATCGGAGTGAATCTTGCATTTGCGTCCTATCTGAATAGCCTCAGAGCCTTTGATATATGCACTCGATGAAATTCGGCTTCCGCTTGTGACTCGCGACTGCAAGGAGAAAATAATCTGATGCAACCAGCGCATGGGTTGTCTTCCTGTTTCAGTTGGCCGTGATCCGCTTGTCCTTCAGCCAAAGCAACAGCACGATCATCGTGTAGGCAAGGCGTCGGGATGCTTTCCCCATTTTTGCGTCATGCCACAATTTATGGACAGACCGGGATTGTAAAAACGGTGCAATATTACCGCAGTCTTGGATAACTGCCTCGCAGGCAGTTTGCCATGCGCCGTTGAAATAGGGCTGAAGAGGCACAGAAAAGCCATGCTTCTCGCGGTTCCAAACCGCTTCAGGTAGACTGTCCCGGGCGATACGTCTCAGGATGGCCTTGCCGCCTCCGTGATCAAAGTGGACGCTGGAGGGGAGATGCAAAGCAGCGTCGAGGACCGGCTGACCGAGAAGAGGAACGCGGACTTCCAAACTATGAGCCATACTGGCCCGATCGGTTTTGGTCAGACAGTTTTCCGAAAGGTAGGTCCACAGATCGGCACGCATCAAACTGGCCGTGTCCATTCCTTTGCCAAAAACTGTACTCAGCTGTCGCCATAGCTCAAGGGTATTTTCGGGAACTGATTTGTCGATTGCTTCAGGCGTCAGATAGGACGCCAGATCCTTGCGCGTTCCTGGCCATGGCCCGAGTTCGACATGGCGGTAAAGCAGCATTTCCTTGCCCCAAAGCGCACGGCGGGTCAGTGATGCGGGAGCGATTCCGGCATTGATCAACTGGCGCAGCAGGGATTGTCCAAACTTTTGCGGGAAGCGCGATTCCTCATCGGCAAAGCGGGGGTAGCCGGCGAAAAGCTCGTCACCACCATCGCCCGAGAGTGCGACGGTGACGTGCTTGCGCGTTTGCCGTGAGAGTTCCCAGGTCATCACATATGCCGGGTCAGCAAGGGGTTGATCCAGATCACCTATGGCGCGAAGAAAGGTGTCGCCATCGATGGCGGGCGCATCGAGAATGGTGTGCTCGGTTCCGAAGGCTCGGGCGACTGCCAGTGCGGCATCGGTTTCGTCAAACCCTTCTTCGGCAAAGCGCATCGAGAAGGTTTTCAACGGAGCGGCGCCTGCCTCGGCCATGTAGCGCACGGTCAGGCTGGAGTCGATTCCTCCTGACAGAAATGCACCCAAGGGGACGTCAGCAACCAACTGGCGCCGAACGCTTTCCATCAAGGCCGCGTCGATGGTGGCGGTCAGTTCTTCCGCAGTCGCTGCTCGACTCTCTGGCGCTGGAATATTCCACCAGCGCCCGCTCTCCAGCCGTTTGCTGTTGGCATCGAAGCGCAGCCACGACGCGGGAGGCAACTGTCGAACGTCAGCGAGCAATGTTTTAGGTGCCAAGCAGGTCTGGAACGCAAGGAAATCGCGTAACGCTTCGTAATCAAGACGCCGTGGGAATTCCGGTAAGTGAAAAAAAGGCGCCAGCGTTGAAGCAAAGGCTAAGCCTTTAACGGTGGAATAAAAGAAAGGTTTGATGCCAAGGCGGTCTCTTGCTGCAAATAAGCTCGAATTTTCCTGATCCCAGATTGCGAAGGCAAACATTCCGTCAAGGCGGGTGAGTAATTCACTGCCCCAGGCCGCGTAGCCATGCAGCAATACCTCAGTGTCGGAGCGGGTGATAAAGAGGTAGCCTTTGGCTTCCAGTTCGCTCCGAAGTTCGCGGAAATTGTAAATTTCACCGTTGAAAACCAAAGTGTAGCGACCGTCTGGCGAGCGCATTGGTTGATTGCCCGTCGCTAGGTCAATGACCGCCAGTCGGGTATGGCCCAGAATGGCCCGGTCCGTACCCCCCAGCATGTTTTCGTCGGGGCCGCGTTTGGCTAGCGCGGCTAGTGCGGCTAGTGCACTGTCGCGCCACGGGGTGTCGATGAGCCCAAGGATGCCGCACATATTCAGTAGTTCCTCGCAGCCAGAAGTTCTAAGTGTTCTATAACCGTAATCGGAGAATAGGGCGTCGCCTCGAAGGGAGGTGATTCGTATTCCCCATTCAAGGTTTCCTTGATGGCCGTGGCCAACGCCACAGGGTCGCCGCAGGGAACCAGTCGTCCATAACGCCCGGCCTCTAGCAATTCCCGCGGCCCGGAGGGGCAATCCGTGCTAACGACCGGCGTGCCAAGCAATAAGGCTTCAACTAATACATTTGGCATGCCTTCGTGGTCGGAGCAGAGTACCAGCAAGTCGGCATGAGCAATCCAGGGATAGGGGTTTGTTTGAAAACCAGCGACAACGACTCGATCCTCCAGCTCGGATTCGGCAATCAATGCGCGGAGCACAGGATCGTCGTGGCAGAGCAAAACGAGTGCGTGCGATGACGGCAGTTTGCGCAATGCTCGGAAAAGCAGATCGTGTCGTTTTTGTGGTGAAAACCGCCCGATATGCAGGATGTAGGGGCCTTCCGGTAACTGGGTCAATTCTCTGGCTTGGCGCTGAATGGACACGGCGTCGAAAGGATTGTAGATGCGTTCGATGCACTCAGCCGATATGCCCATGCGCTTCAGATCTTCTGCGACACCATCAGAGACGGTAATGAGCCGACTGTGGTCATACATGCGGAAGTATTTTTTGCGTCGACGCGCCGCTTTTCCTGGGTTGCCTTGGGCGAGCATGTCGATTTCTGCCGAGAGAGTATTGGCGACGCGATGCCAGAGCCGGGGCAGTCGGGCGAGCTGACTTACTTCGTCAGCGAAAGGCAATGTAGTCAAGATAAGATCAAAAGCTTTGGCGCCCGATAATTGCTTAACGAGGCTCTTCAAGCGCAGGGCTAATATTAATTTTCCAAAAAATCCCTTGCTGGCATTTTTCCCCGGCGGCGTCAGTGCGGAAAGACGAACGCCTTCCGGTACCTGATGTTCAACTATGTGCTCGAGCAAGATGAGATGCGTTTCATGTCCCCGCTTCGCCAGCAGCGCGGCGAACTTTATCATTGCCTTTTCGGCGCCACCGCCACGCAGATTCGTGGTGATCAGGGCGAATTTCACCGCAGCCTCGGAGGGTGTTCAGTCAAAGCTTGTTCAACAGTCTGCCAGACCCGTTCAACCGAGATGTCGCTCATGGGGGTGACCGGAGAGCACCCCAAGTCGGCAAGCGGATGGTCGACGACATAGGCGCAGGGATGATCGAGCGGTGCCAAAACGCGACTGGGTGAATAGCCGTGGTAGAGCGCAACCATGGGGCGGTGCAATGCTCCCATGATATGCGTCGGACCCGTATCAACGCCAACATACAGATCAAGTTCGTTCATCAGCGCCGCTGTTTGCCGAAGAGTAAGCTGTCCCGCATAGTGTGTCGCAGCCTTGCCCAGATGATTGGTCAGTAAAAGGGTTCGCTGCTTTTCCTCTCCTCCGCCAAATATCAGGAAATGTGCTTTGGGCCATGAGGCACGAATACGATCTGTCAGGGCGATGAAATGGTCAATGGGCCAATCGCGATAGGCTTTGGTCGGGAAACTGGCGACTTGCAGGCCAATCAATGGCGATGCCGCCGCTGGGAGAGTCCGTGTGAGTTCGGTCTGCGCCCACTGGGTTTCTTCTGTGGTGACCGTGTAGGCGAGATTCAAACCGGCAGGGGAAATGCCTGCCGCGGCAGGCAGCAGCAACTGGATCTGAACCGCATGTGAGGTCTGGAATGTTGGATGCTCGACAGCGCAGAATAGCCGGGAATTTAGCGTTTCATCCGGCTGGCGAAATGCAATGACCTTGGCTGCTACACGCAATGCATAGTCAACCAAGGCGTGGTCATAACCACAAACGAAAGCCAGATCGAACTGTTTTTTGCCAAAACGGCCAAGCCACGGGGCGCGATATTTGCTGATGGTTCCAACCCGGTCGACAAAGCGGAGATTGGACAGAATTTGGGCCCTTTTCGGATGGCCGAGCAAGGTGATTTCAGCTTCGGGAAAAACGGTAGCTACTGCGCGCACGGCGGGCGTGACAAGCAGCGTGTCGCCGATACGTGAAACGTTGATATAGAGAATGCGTTGCGGTACGTCAGTCCCGGCGGGCAAATTCATAGACATAATCCGGAAAGCTGTACTCGGGAGGCTCGAAACGCCAGGCCAGCGATTTGAACGCTCGGGTTGCTGGTGGAAAATTCTTCACGAGATGGTAGGACACCAGCGTCAACCCTGCTCGTCGAGCAAGTTCCATGGCCAGAGTGGGCGTGATCCATGCGATATGGTCGAGATTGGCCACTAAGCAACCCTTACTGCGCCGGAATTGGCGAAAAAACTTACGACTGAATGGGTTGGGCGTTGTGGCGTAAAGGCGTCCCTCCGGCGATAAATGTCGCCCCGCAAAAGACAGTAAGCCCACGGGGTCGTTAACGTGCTCAATGACGTCGCCAATGAAGGCCACGTCAAAGCGCTCGCCCAGATCGATTTCAGATGTGGCATCAACACAGCGCACATTAAAACCACGCTGGTTCAGCTCATCGACCAGCGGAGCGAGAATATCCAAGCCAAGGCAATAGCTTGCAGCTTGGGCAATCTTTCCATGTCGCCAGTCGGGCTGGTCAAAATAACGGGCGCTGTGTGAAACGACACCAATGTCGAGGACACGGTGGTCTCGAACCAAATGGTCGATGAAGCCCAACAGGTCAATGTCACTGTGAATTCGGCGAGCTGTCGGAAGCCAGGCCCGAACGGCGGCTTTTGCCTCACGGTTATTGGGGTCGTCAGAAAAGGATGTCCAGTCGGGCATCTTCATTGGGTTGTCGCCATAAATAGGTTTTCCATTCGGTTCAGCATGTGTTCTAGTGAGAATTTAGCCAGCGCAGTTTCCCTAGATGATTCGGCTAGCTGTCTGGCCAGAGCGTCGTTCTCAATCAGCAGGCGGATTGCTTGGGCAAGGCTCTCGGTATTCCGGGGTTCGACGACAAGCGCGGTTTCGCCATCGCTGACCGCTTCAAGAATGGCTCCCACCGGCGTCGTGATGATAGGCAGTCCGGTCAGCATGGCCTGCATGATCGATTGAGGCACACCTTCGTTGGCATAGGAGGGCAAGCAGAAAATGTCGAACGCGCGCATCCATTCTTCAGGTGTCGTTTGTTGACCAACCAGTAGAACTTTGTTTTGCAAATCGAGTTCGGAAATCTTTGTCTCGATATTCGACAACATGGGCCCTTCGCCGACGATGAGCAGTTTCCATTCGGGCAGATTAAGTTTCGCGAAAGCCTCAAGAAGATACAGATGCCCCTTCCAGCTGCGCAGCGTGGCGACAATGCCCAGATAGCGATACTTTGGGTCGAGGC
>JBAXHE010000104.1:0-9295 GCA_037139055.1 Betaproteobacteria bacterium
GATAAGTTTCAACGAACTGGGCTTTGCTTTTGCTGCAAGCCCAGTCAATACCTCAGCGTGCCTGGAAAAGGTACTCGCCTCCCTCGGTGTGTCCCGCCGAAAGGACGGCGCCATATTGCGGCTCCTGCGAATAGTCCTGGGTCACGTGCCTTCGAACCGAGCGCCAGACCTCCTGTCCGGGCGTGGTGCCGGTGGCTTCGTCCAGTGTTTTGATCAGGCTCCAGGCAAATATCGAGTGGCCTTCCTTGCCTTCGTCAGAGACCGGTTCATCGCCCCCGGAAGAAAAGACAAGCACCGAACGCTTGCGCAGCACATCCTCGGGCTTGAGCGCCCCTTTATAGTCAACTTTCTGCTCGCGGGTGAGTGAGCCGGAAAAACAGCTGTCTGAGACCAGAATAAGCTGGCGAGCAGGAATGGCCGCCAGCAGCTTGGAAATGTCGGTATTGGAAACCCAGTTGGCGGCGGTTTTGACCGAGCCATCAATGGGAATCCAGAAGCCCATGTTAGTGTCTTCCATCAGGTAACCATGCCCGGCGTAAAAGAGCAGCACGCTGTCTTCCCGCTTTGCGTGTGCAGCCATGCCATTCAGGGCTTCGATAATTTTCGCTTTCGAAGCATTCTTGATGACCCGGGCGTCGTAACCAAAGCGACTGCGCAAGGTGGCGGCAATTTTCTCGACGTCAGCAATCGGTGTTTCCAGCCCGGGAATGGGCGGGGAGTAATCATTATTACCGAACAATACCGCCAGTCGCCGCTGTTCCGGAGCTGGTGGCTCAGTGCTCGGCAGCTTGGGCGTTGCGGGAGTCTCTGCTGCGGAAATCTTTTGCGGCTGCGGCAATGGGGCCGGCGCTGCGATCGGAGCGGGTGTTGTTTTCAGTGCTTCTGCCGGGAGAGACAGAGTCGGGGAGGCTTGAGAAATGGTCGGGGATAATTCGGGCCGTGCCAGACAAAGCGTGCCCTGAGGGCTCTGGCTGGAAGCGCATTCCGGAACATCAGCCGCTGCCGGATTCTTGCGTAGCTCCTCAAGCGCTTCCCGGTACAGCAGAGTACGCGCCTGATGGCGCTGCATCTGGATGGCCTGGAATTGCGCCATGCCGGGGATGCCACCGGCAAAGGCCGGAGGGCGGAATTGTGCCAGAGCCGGGCCGGTCATCACAGCCAGGATGAGTAGTAGAAGGTGTTTGATGATCATGGCGATTCCTTGAGAAGCCGAGGCCAGTCGTGTGCCCAGCAGCATTGATGATCATAGTCACTAATTTGGCGGATTTCTCCCCCCTTGTGTCGCGAAAAAAGCTCGACGCTGGAGATCGGGACAACTTCGTCGCGGCTGCCGGTCCAGAAGATTGCCGGAGGAAGCACTCCGGGTTCGGATAGCGGGTCGATTGAGCCACTCAGGGGCGACAAACCCTTTGAGCGAATCCACTCTCCCGTGGCCAAGGGCGAGGCGACTGTGATCAGCGCGTCGACATCATTGCGGCGCAGAGCCAGCAACGCGGCGATAACCCCTCCTCCGGAATATCCGACCAGCCTGAATGTCTGTGCACCAGATTCAGCCTTCAGGGAATTGAGTCCTTGCTCGTACGCGCGGAGAACTTCTGGAGCGAATCGCTGGTGAGTCCACCACGGAACGGAGCATTCCGCGAGGTGAATATCGTCAAGATATTGGCACGGACGGCCGAGATAGATCACCGCATCGGAAGGGTCTGAAGCCGCCATGGCCAGCGCCGTCGGTTGGCGAGGCGTCGGGTCGCTCGGAGGATGATACGGGGTTATCCATGCGGCACCGTCACCTTCGATGTAAACGGTGAGTTGATTCGGTCGTCCGCGAATTCTGGTTAAAGCCAATAACATGAAAGAATCGGTATGGAGCGTTTGAACTGTTAAACCGCGTTGATTCCCCCAGTCAACAACACGAGTTCTTGATCCACCAAATTGATCCGTGTTCGCACAGCCTATGGCCAAAAGACAAAAAGCCGCACTGACGAGTGCGGCTTTTGCAGGGAGTCCCCCTGTCATGACGATCAGAAGCGGATGTTGATGTTGGCCATCAGATTGTAATTCTTGGAGTTGGTGCGATTCGTCTCCTGGTTATAGGCAAGGCCGCCAGTGATCTTGTTGGCCAGCGAGAAGTAGTTCACCCCCAGCGACCAGATAAACGCCCCTTTGCCCACCGGATCAACGGACATCGCTGAATTAGAGACAGAGCGATTATCGGTGGTGTAAGTGACGCCTGTATAGGGCATGAAGCCGTTGATCCAGTAACCAGCCTGAGCCCCTAGACGGAATTGATCCAGTTTGTTTGTGTTGCCGGTATTGGCATTGATTGCGCCGTTGGTTTTGGAATCGCCATATTTTTCCTCAGCATGGAGATAACCTAACTTACCGGTTAGCTGGAAGTTTTGAATCCACTGACTGTAGGAAAGATTTACAGCGCCGAAGAGACGGTCTGCTTGGCTTTGTTGACCGTTTGCCACACTCATTTTTCCGCTACCGAAACCGACGCTGGTATCCAGTGCCAGATTTTTGGTGAGCTGCATACCGAAATAAGGGGCGAGCAGGTAGCCGCTGCTACTACTTGAACTGGTAGAGGTTCCGGTTACTGTGCTGCCATTGCCATTGTCAAATGATCCGGATAGACCGACAACCATGGTCGGCGAAATGGAATAATCCGCGCCGACGACGGAAGTCAGAATGTCATTATTGCTTGAGGTGTTTGTGCTGTTCTGGTTTGTATAACTGAGCTTGGTATTGTTGCCGGTCACATTGCCCCAGACGTTCAATTTGTCGATACCTGCCCCGGCGGCCATGCCGTATGCGCCTAGGCTAGCGACGGTAGTTGGCCCGCTTGAAGAGAGCAGTCGATTTGAGAGCGTACTGGAAATGGCTCCAGATTGAACGATCGTCGTGGCATTCATTGATGCCTGTGAAGCCGCCGTTCCACCGAAACACTGAGGGTACTGTGAGACGAGGGATTGCGCCTGCGCCGTATTTCCAGAATTTATAAGGGATTGATACGACGAAAGTGTGCTGGTACAGTCGCCACCGCTTGCCAATGCAAAGCCACTGATGCCGAATAGTGCCGCTCCTGCCAAATGACGCATAAATTTAATTGCCATATATCCCCCATATAAAAAAACGCGACTATTTGCCGCTACCTTCCTTCAGATTCTTTAAAGCCTTCTGATAAAGCGCGATGACTACCTTTGCTTCCTGATCGGCGGGGCGTGAAGCGCGCAAATCAGCCAGTACCTGTTCAACTCGCTCAATCTCACGCATTTCAAACAGCGCAGAGAGGAGATAAAGCTCTGGATTAAGATCCCCGCGAACCGCTTCCATGCGCATTTTTTGATACGATTCCTCGATTCTGTCGATCGAGTTTTCGGCGCCGAAACTTCGTAGTTTCATTGTGTTTTTCTGAATTGTACTCTCTGTCGGTGTTTTGGCAATCTGTTTAACTGTTTGCCTGGAAAGAGTAAAATTATCCGGAATGGGTAATCCGCTGCCTTTTCCCTCGTGCCCAAGAATCTCGATTGTTCCGTTGCCTCGCCATGTTTCCTGTCGGCCGCTGTTGAAGTAGATCAGCTTTAATAGTGCAGGTCCTTCCAGCAGTAGTGAATCCCCCTGCTTTAGCTTGCTGAAAGGCTGCAAGGGTCGCGTACCTTGCGCTGAAATTAGGGCGACCGATCCCTGCAGTGCAGTAATCATGGCGATTTCTTCATGTCCCTGAGCGGTGACCATGCTGGGTAAGCTCACCAGAACCAGAGCCAGAGCCAGACAGTACTGCAAAGCACATCTGAAAGAGCGGTACAAAGTGTTGCAGATGTGCAATAAAACTATCACTTCCTGAGCTCCGCCAAGGGGGCTTCCGGGAAGCCGCTGAAAAACTGGGTGCGGAGGTTCTCCAGCTCTTTATCCTTGAGCCCGACGAGGCGGGCGTTAAACGCCCTCGGATCAGGCGTGTACAGCAGGTAGGCCTGGGTTTCATTGACCATCATTTCTTCGTTGTCCGGGTTATAACTGCTTCTGGAAAGGAAACTGCGGAATGCCGTGCGCTGACTCTCGGTCATGACGTTGCGCCAGAAATGCCGGCAGTAATTGGCGTAAAGACGGTTGGTGTAATACTCAGCGTGACTGATTTCATGCATCAGAATGGTTTTTCGGGCCAGTGCTGAGACCTGAGGGCCGCCAGACCTGCCAGTCGTTTCCTGCGGGATCGAGAGAATGACGGCTTGCGGTTTGATGGCCTGATAAAAGCCGGTGCGCTCGACGATCAGGCGATAGTCAATGAGTTTCCTGCGTAGGGCAATTTCCTGAGCGTTGAGCTGAATCCCTCCCATATCCGCCAGATTGAAAAACACCACCAACTCGGAAACCAGAAAATCATTGCCGTAGGCAAAAGTGGATTCACTTTTGCCTACGGAGCGGATGAACTGAGCAAGTTCATCGTTGTTCATGACCCGCGAACGGGGTGCGCCAATGCGCTCGATGAGGGCAACGACGCGGTTGAACATTTTCCCCTGTTCAACCAGGTCAGGGAAGTCGACGATCAGAATCAGTGACCGACCTCCGTACTCAAACAAAGATACCCGCTCACTCTGGTTGTTGAGGACGGTGCTGTAATCAGAGGTTTGCCCGGGCGGAAGCGCATAGTCAGGCGAGTCGTCTGCACCGGCTGGAAAGGGGAGTGCACTGCCATAGAACAGGAGTAGGCAGAATGCGAGGCGGGCAGTGAACATCATGGTCTTCGGTACGCGTCCATGCTGAAGCGATGGGCCCGCTCTAGGTTATACGTCGTATTGTCGCGATTGCTGGGCCGGGCCGGTTGGTTGAATCCTCCTGATTGATTAGCCGGAGCGTAGTACGGCATGACGCTGTAGGGTGAGGCGTAAAGGAATGGGCTTACGGCATAATTGGCATAGGCTCCAGGGGAGTAATACCCCTGGCTGAAAGCGTGAGCGCGCGCCAGATTGTAAGTCGTTATATCTCGATTGCTCGGGCGAACCGGGTTGTTGATACCCGATTGATAGACAACCGGCGGATAGGCGATCAGGGGGCCGGGGGCCCGCATAAGCAAGGGCGGTACACCCATGAAATAGGGCGCTGGGGGCAGAATGGCCATGTCCCGGTACTGCGGCGATGAAAAGACGAACGAACGCATTCTCGGGTGCACGTAAGCATACGAAGAATCCACCGAAACGGCCTTGTCGCCATCAAGCAGAATGATTTCCGCTTGCAGGGGAATGCTTATGAACAAGCACAAAGCCCCTAGCGACAGGTAACTTGCGAAAAAAAACCGTTTGCTTTTCATTTGACGCCTCCTGCTTCGCTGACGCTGACCGAGCCTCCTTTGCGCTCGATCAGGTACACCTTTCCGCTTTTCGGAGATTTGTAGCGCGTGACATTGGGCGGGATATCCTTGCCATCTATGGATACCCGGTCATTGATGATGGTTACGCCTTCGATATTCGCATCGTCGGCAATGCCGCCGATGGTGACACTGGCGTTATTTTTGCGGCTGGAGGAATTGGGCGCGTTGTCCGAGTGTGCATTGACGCTGCCATCCTTGCCGATTTGAACATTCTGGCCTGGGGTGGAAACGCTGATTTGGGCTGAAAGCGACCCGGCGAATGAAAAATAGCCGATCAACACTAACAGGGAAAGCGGGATCTGTTTCATAGCAACCCCCTTCAGTTTACCTTCTGCAATTTACATTAACGGCTGAATTGCCTCGTTCGTTGACTGTGACATTGCGATCAACCACGGTTTTGTCGCCCACCGTGCCAATGGTCAGCGAAACATCGCCACAGGCGCGATTGGTTGCTGAAGAATTTGCGGGCTGGACGTATGAAGCGGCCTTCTGGCGAGCCTTTTCCGAGTCACTGAGAGGCGCGCTGCGCAGGATGATCGTGGTGTTTTCTCCTGGGCCCTGAGCGTTCCCCGGGTTCAGATACTCCTGGGCGTCACGACTGGTACGAACGGCATTGCTGCCTAGGTTGGCCGAGCCATCTTCAACAACGATGGGGCCGGCGGCCTTTCCCGCATTCTGACGCGCGCGTTCGGAAGTTCGGGCGGCGTTTTTCTCGGCTCGGCTGTCATTGCTGGCGGGCTGGATGATAACAATCTCGCCCGCCTGAGCCAGTGAAATAACAAGAAGGGTCGCTAACGCGGCGGTTCGATGGTTCACGACGTCCTCCTCGTTAGGGCCGGCACTTTCTACTGAATGGTGATATCCAACTTGGCTTCGGCAACCGAGGGATTGGAGGCACGGAAAGCCTTGCTGATTTCGTCCATAGACCCAACCTTTAATGGCGTCAGATCGGCGCCCTTGAGGTTGGCCGGGAGCGCCAAGTCACGCGTACTGCCGAAACATGAAATCTGCTCTCGTCCGGCTTGATCAAACTTGATCTTGAAGGGTGAGTTCTCGGGCGGCAGTGAGATCGACCGGTTGGCCTTGAGGAAGGGATCCGGGCTGAAGCGGTTCGGATGGATTCGGGCAATGGTGCCGGACGTGTCGCGGTAATAGCAATAGAGGATGCCATCAGCAGTCAGTTGCACCCGGGCCTGGAGGAACTCGCGCAGCCGGTAGGTGGGACGATTGCCGCGATCACTGTCGAGACGAACAGACATTTGCGCTTGCGTATCGGTGCGCGGTACAGACGCAATGACATTGGACTTGGCATTGGGGTCATCGACGATCGGTTGATCGGCGTCGAGCAGGGCATAGTAAAGGTCGAAGTTGATCCGCCCATCGGCAACCAGCTGATTCTCAGCCTGATACTTGCCAATCGCCCCGGAGAGGTCGCGCGTGATGGAACCGTTGATGGGGCCGGAGTAATAGTTCATGCCGGCCAGTTTGCGCTGGACCAGCTTGACGCGGTCTGTCGGAGTCATCGTGTCGTACCACTCGCGGGCCTGCTCAAGCATCACCGGATTGGTCTTGTCGATTTCAAGACACTTCCAGTACGGTACGCTGGTCAGTTTGCCTATGACTTCAATCATGCCCAGTTCGACCAGTGCGCGCACTCCGCTACCCAGCCCTTCGGCCTTGTTCAACGACATGTTGAAGGAGAATCCGACTTGGCCAATTTTCCCGCCGGCTTCCTTCGAGTTGCCGGCGCGGGTGATGACCAGCGAGTTGCTGGCGCTGACGCCGGGCATGATCATGCGTGTGGTGGTTTCGCCTATATTCATGTCCATGGAAACTACCGATGAAACCTGGTCCTTGCTCATGCCAATATCCAGCCAGGGAAGCGCAATGCCGCCGCCGCGCTGCGAGTCGATGGCGTTTTCGTCAAGCTGGGTGATGGCGCCGCGGATATAGTAGTTGGGCAGTTTGTGCTGGAAGGCACCGGCAGCCTGCATGTCCTGAAAGAGCGCCAGAAGGTCGTTGCGTTCGGTATCGTAATCGATGAAGGAAAGCGCCTTGCTCTTGATCGACATGCGCGAAGCCGAACTGATCAGCATTTCTTTGGTGCCGGCCATGACCTTCCCCGTCGAATCGGGAATGCCGGCGGTGGTGATCACAATGTCTTTTTTGCCATAAGCCAGCAGGAGGTCATCCATGCAACGCAGTGCCGGGGTGAAGTTGGTCACCGTTTTGGCCACCGGCGTCTTGACGGCGGTGACAACGGTCGCGGTTTCGGGCTTGGGCGGGTCGGCAACGCATGCTGCGAGCATCGCGGTGATGCTTAGTCCGGCCAGGATAAGCCGAGATTTCTCAAATGCACTGACCATGGTGAGTGTCCTCGAAAAAAACCTGCAATATGAGCGTATATTTACATCATAGCGATAAAAAAATAAAAATCTTGCGTTTTCTCTATATCTATGCTGACACATGTCAACCGGTAAAAGCAAGGTGCGTTAGTAGGGTTATTCAGGCTTGTTCTCGCCAGTAGCGCGGACTATACTGGGTATGCATTAGGAAAGTTTATTGTTCCTGATCAGGGGGTTCCATGAAAATAAAATCGTGTCTCGCGGTTTCAATTGTTTTCAGCTTGGGATACGCCGTTTTTGCCGCTCAGGCACAAACGCAGGGCGGTGCCGTACGCGGCAATACCAACATCAATGTCAATGCCGAGAACGTCAATACTATTGCTGCTGGCAGCGGTAATGTCGCGCGGACCAACATTGGCAGCGTAAAGGGTAACGCACGCAGTGGAGCTAATGTGACGGTCGACGTCAAAAATGTATCTAACGTCGTGACAGGGCGTGGCAAAAAAGGGTGCATCAATATCGGCGTCCAGGGCGCTGATCCCGAGTGTAAATAATTTCCAAGGAGAGGTTGATGGCAAAAAGTCATTTTTGCAGGGTGGCGTATGCACTCGCTATTTCAGCTCCGCTGGTCTTTGTTCCGGCAGCGATGGCGGATATCAACAAGGGGACTCACCTCAACACGTCGGGACAGACCAAGGTCAATAAGGCATTGGCGCGCGGTTATCAGCAGAGCGGCGATACCGACGGATATACGCGGATGCAGCAGCAGTCTCAGGTCAATATTGGGAGCAAAAAGGCGGGTACCTGCAATATGAACATTGGATCGACGCAGCCCGGACAGAAAAATTCCAAGGAAGTTATTGTTACTTCGAAGGAGATTATCAATGTTTGCAAATAAATTTCAGACCCATGGATTCGCCCTGATTGCCGGGCTGCTTGTTCTGTCGAGCGGCTTTGCGACGGCCGGCGAAGTCACCATGTACGATAAGGCCCCTAGCGTTGAAGAGTTGCAACGCCAGTTGACCGGCGGTGATGGATCGGCCGGAAGAGCAAAGCCAAGGACTCGTGCCATTGTATTTGGTGATTCTGCCGCGCAGGAGTCAGCACCCGCACCGCAACAGGCTGAGCAGCAGCCTGCCCCCCGGCCGCAACAACCGGCCAGACCGCAGCAGCAAGCCAAGGCGCAGCCTCAGCCACAACAGCAGCAGCAACAAACCATTCAGGTGGGTGAGAATGCCATCGCCTTCCCGATTAATTTCCGGGTGAATAGTTCGGAGATTCTGCCGGAGTCGATACCTTTTCTTGAGTCCATCGCGGGCTTGATGAAAAAGGATCAGGGCGTCCGTCTGATGGTTGAGGGACATACCGATATTTCCGGCAGTTCGGCACGCAACAACAGCTTGTCCAGAGAGCGTGCCTATTCCGTCGTGAATCATCTGATTGATCATTATCGTATCGAACCAACGCGCCTCATGCCCGTCGGCAAGGGTTTCAGCGAGCCCCTGCAAGGCATGGACGCAACGAATCCGAAGAACCGGAGAGTGCAGTTCCGCATCATCGGTTAAGCGGTGTTTTGAGCAGT
>JBAXHE010000105.1:0-9139 GCA_037139055.1 Betaproteobacteria bacterium
ACCCCACCGCCCGCATCCTGCGCCTGGACCGGGACACCACCCGCCGCCGGGGCTCCCTGGAGGCGGGCCTCATGGCCGCGGAGGCTGGTGAGGTCGACATCCTCGTGGGCACCCAGATGCTGGCCAAGGGGCACACCTTCCCGCGCCTCACCCTGGTGGGCGTCATCAATGCGGACCAGGGCCTCAAGGTCGCGGACTTCCGCGCCGCCGAGCGGACCTTCCAGCTCCTAACCCAGGTGGCGGGCCGGGCCGGGCGGGCGGCGCTACCGGGCCGCGTGATCCTGCAGACCTACTCGCCGGATCATCCCGCCATCACCTTCGCCCTGGCCCAGGACTTCGAGGGCTTTGCGGCCTCGGAGCTGCCTTTCCGGGAGGGCCTGGGCTACCCACCCTTCACGGCCCTGTCCCTCTATCGGGCGGAGGCCGACACCCCGGCCGAGGCCAAGGCCGCCCTGGAGGCGTTTCGCCAGCGCCTGACCGTGCCGAACCTGCGGGTGCTGGGCCCCCTGGAGGCCCCCGTGCCCCGGGTCAAAGACCGCTGGCGCATGCACCTGCTCCTCAAAGGCCCCCGAGCCGCCCTGGGCGAAGTGCTGGCCCGCCACCCCCTGGAACCCGCCGGTTCCATCCAGGTGGACCGGGACCCGCTGAACTTTGGATAGTGTATAAAAAGTATACATTTGTCCAGATTGTTCTCTCGTTATTTTTTGTCTAGATTTTTATCTTATTAATATTGAGGTAGTTAGACACAGTCTCCAGAAAACGTCCAGATTCTCGATTCTTTATTCAGAGAGTCGAGGTAGGTATGGGTCCATTCCACACGCCGCAACGCAAGAATGGCGGGTATTCACTCATCGAAGTGTTGGTGGTGTTAGCCATCATTGGCGTCCTGTCCATTGCCGGTGCTTCGATGATGGGGAATCGCGGCGGCAGTTCTGTGCGCATCGTCATGGCGGAACTAGAGGGCGCCATCATGGATGCCCATAAGTACGCTGTCAGCACGGGCCGAGATGTTGCCATTGTCACCTGGGGTTCCTGGGACGCGACGGGGGTTAGTCCGACCTTGTACATGGCTCGCGGAGTTACTTCCATCGGTACCACAACTACTTTGACCACCTCCTCCATGGCTATCCAGGATGTGGTGATCAACCCTCCTTCTGAGCCGACCGATGCCCAAAAATCCGTAGCCGTTGTCTTTGCACCATCGCGAAGCCGGGAGTACATGAACGCGGGTGTCGTGGTCAGTGACACCGCCTGGTGGACCAATGCAATGCAGGCTAACGGAGCAGGGAAACAGAATGAGGACATCACGACCGTTGAACCCTTTCTCCATGATGCGAGCTTCCAGGCCACCAACGACTCAAGTAATAACCTTTTTCGAAAAAGTCTAAACCAAGTATCAATCAGCGGCTCAAACAAGCGGTTCAACCAGAGCTTCATCATTCAGGTGGTCAGCACCTCAGGTGGTAACGCGCTTCCTGGTGGGGCCATGGGACTGATCGTGGTCCAAAACAATGGTGCAACTATTTATAAATTTTACAATTCTGGCGTTTCAAATGGAGATGGTAAGTGGAGGAGAATTTAATGCAATTTAGACGGGAAAAATCTCCCATCCGAAACCAACGGGGCTTCAGCATGGTCGAGATGCTGATGACGGCTTTTATCCTTGCTGTTGGGATCATGGGCCTCACCCTCTTGCAGGTAATGGCCTTGAAGGGGGCAAGGGGCGGGAGCAGCCTATCGACAGCCATTCAGGTGGCTGAAGATGTATTAGATAGGGTTGAACTGGAAGGACGGCTCACCTGGCTTAATATATCGGCCACACAGTTAACGACCGCCGGGGCATTAAACAACCTGCAATACGTTAATAAGACAGCTTTGGATGCGCCATTGGTCTTTACCATAAAAGGGCGGGCTCCCGATGCGGATGCGCAAGACGCAGTGGATTCTACTGCGTTTTATTCCGTGACGATGACCAGATCCAATGATACTGCTGTAAGCGTTGGGATGGTCTCAGACTTCACCGTCACAGTCTCGTTCTCTGATGTTGTCAATCCAACCAATAACCAACCCATTATCCGGAACGTCAGACTCAGCCGGAGGGTGCTCCATGGCTAAGCGAGACATTGCAAATCGAGCAGGATTCTCTCTTGTTGAGCTGCTGGTGGCTTTGCTGTTCACCGGAATTCTCATGGCTGGAATGGCCAATGTCTCTAAGGCAAGTGTTACTACCCTCGCAACATCGACTGAAAGAATTTCCAGTGCCCGGAGCAGTCGTATGTCCATCGACCTTCTCCGTGACGACCTCAACCATGCAGGATTGTTTTTGTCAGACCTGGTAAGCCCTCCTCAGTTAGCCGGCAGTAACCCCTCCTTCTACATCCTTCCTAATGTTCCAATCGATGATCCTGGCTCGGATGACCCTCAGTCCGCTGACCAGCTGTTTTTCTATTTGGATCAACCCCTTCCGTTTGAAGGTTCGTTGACATCGTCGGGTGCGCGCAGTGCCGCCGAGTTGGTTCTGGCTGGTGAGGCGCAAACCGTATCTGATGGCACATTTATAATCGATTGCAAGGAAGCCTCTTATGCAAGCATGGTGCAACCAGGCTGCTTTGTTGTATTTAAGGATTCATTTGAGGCATTTTCCATTGCAACCGTAACGCTGTCCGGGAAAAACGTCACCATCACAACTGGAGTTGCCTCCAATTCGGCAGTTACCGGCATCGGTCCTACTGGGACGCCATCGAAAGCCAAGCACATCGTTCTCACTGATGTGATGTTCTATCTTCCCGCCCAGGTGGTCCGATACAGCGTCAAGATGAAAAAGTTTGACCCACAGAAGGACACTGGAATTCCCTGCCTCATGAGGGATCAGGGCACCTACAGCAGTACAGGATTCACTCCTGTCGCCTCCCAAGAGACCATCGTCGCGGAAAACGTCTCTGGGTTTAAGGCCTACCTGAGTGCCAATTCTGGCCAGTCCTGGGCAGGGTATGGCAAGACCTATACGGGATTCACAGCAGGCTGGACGGCCGGGATTCGGACGGAAATCGATACTCAGCTGGCTTCGGCGGGACGCTCCGAGTACAACGCCACCCAAGGTGATGAAAACTGGATCAGGAATACGCCGACTTTGGTCCGATTGGATATCACAACCCGCTCGGCCACGAAGCGCACAGAGTACTCCGCGACGCCCCTTGCGACCACAGCGTATAAGGACTTCACCCAGAGCCTGGTGATCGTGCCGCGGCACTTTGGACTGGCGATGAACTGATGGGAGACCCAATGCTCACCACCTCGAAAAGATCCCTTTTTGACCCGCAAGCGGGTGCTATCACGATCATCGCAGCACTGATGCTCCTCGCTTTGCTTACGGCCGTGGCCTTCGGGATGTCTAAGAATGCCCTCCGTGAAGTGGCGATCTCTGGGACAAGCCGGCAGGGTTCGATGGCGCAAAATACCGCAGACTCAGGCATCGAATGGGCCGTCTTCTGGTTGGTCGATGCGAACGCCAGCGGGGCTACTTCTACATCCACTGCCATCGGCCTAAGAAATCTAAAATCCAAGCTGGCCTCGGACAGCACGCTGGCTGGTCGGTCCTACAACCCCCTTTTCGATCTGACGGGTACCAGCTATACGAGCACCCAGGGACTCTACGATTCTGTGAACCTCCCAACACCCCCTACCGACCTGACCATCGCGAGTGTCAGTGGGACAACCCAAGCCTTCACTGTTGGCCTAACACGGATGGGAAAACTCCCCATTGCGAACATGAGTCAGGGCACCGGTCCAGCCTCCTTCTCTCCTGCCCAGGGCAATGAATCGCTCCAAGCCCCTGACCTCTGGGCCCTGCGCTCCGACGGCCAGATCACGGTGGGCAGTGGTGCGTTCTCGACCAGGTTCATCCATTCCAAGGAAGCTTGGATTTCCACGCCAGTCGGCAATTGATCCAGGAGTGATGCCATGACCTTCCGCTCCCGCCTCAACACATTCCTCCTCCAGTGCCTGCTACTCCTTTGCCTGGTAGCCCCGGTCTCCCTGAAGGCCCAGCTCGATCCACGACTGCAGGTGTCCAGCACGGACTTCCTGGATCTTTACCAGCAGAGCTCCAACGCCCTGGTGAAGCCCGAGATCATGACTCTGTTCGATTTCTCTGGGTCAATGCTTGCTCTGATGTTTCACCCTGCATACCGGAACATTGACATTAATGATACAAATTATCCGGGTCAAACCATCACTTTCACGCTTGCCCAGGGCAATACAGCGAGTGAAGTCTACGTTATTAGAGCGACCTCAAGGCAGGACCCGCGCGTATACAGCCAGATGACAGTCACCGTAGGTGGTGCTACGAGTCTTCCTACCAAGACCGGCCCCAACTACGTCCGCTCAGGCGACAGCGGGGATCGACGGTATCTCTACACCAGCATTTCTAGCCTTGGGATCACGCCTTCCGGCACAATCTCGGGCGGAACAACCTACACCTTTTCAGCGGCAATAACGCTGGCTTGCAATACAAGCAAAGACAACTCAACACCTTCCAAACCGCTGTCCGAATGGATGAGTCGAGCCAATGTTACGACTTTGGATGGCGGGATTGATTGGACAGTGACGGGCAACCCCGCAGCAGCCTCTGGTACCACGAATGCCGCACCTTCCAGTTACTCAGTAAATACTTGGACCTCAGCCAGTCAGACCTTCCAGTGGACTGCCCCCGTCGGGGTGGCCGTTCCAGGCTCAGTCACGGCCTCCTTTTCTTCGTTCAATGCTACTTGCAATGAACTGATCAAGCCCAATGGGATGCCTGTTACCTACGCAGACGCCCTTGCTGCAAGCACAACCTTAAATGGCGGAAGCGCCGCTCCCAAAGACGCCGATGTACGCAACTGGGTGCGGGCCGCCAGCCATGCCCGATTCACCTATAACGACGACGGGACTACCCGCACGGTGGACATTCCTATCCCATGGAAGGTCATGGACATGTATTCCACAGGAAACCCGCTCAGTTCGACGACGGTGAGTGATCCGACCACCTCCGCAACGAATCCTGATGGCACCACCACGTCGTATGGCAGCGGCAGGAATATTGAGGTTGATCAGGCATATAAAATTCGTGATGGGGATGAAATACTAAACGTTCGTACTACCAGTGGAGGAAACGCCACCAGTGTGAGACTCCAGCATACGGGATACCAGACCCCCTATCTCACATTCCTCTTTACCGGAAAGTATGCGAATGGTCCCTATGCGAATAAGTACATTGTCTACGACGCCGCTGATGCAAGCATCGTAGGTGGTCAGAGCCTCGCTACGTGGGGGCAGGGGTTCGGTATTGGGATACCGACCGGAACTACTTTGGTTGTGCCTTCCTATGGCGAAGCCCTAAACGGTGTGACTCGTCCCTACCTGGGTACTGTCACGGTCGACGCCGCATCCTATGTGGTGCCTTCGAGGACACGTGTCCAGGCAGTCAAGGAGGCTGCGATCAACTCCTGGGTTAAGTACCAGAACCGGGTGATGTGGGCCTTTCGGTACATCGGAGATGGAGGCTCAGATCAGAACCAAAACAGCATGTCGATCTCATCATCGGCCACCCTTCATAACACTGCCACGACTCTAGATACAGTCCCTACATCTGCTGTTTATGGAACTGACACTGGTTGGACACTGTTGAATGGCAATTCGGTGGCAGGCATGCAGCGAATTTCTTACATGCTGGAGAATACCAACACACCCCTGACCTATGCCGTCTCTAGCGCCATGGCCCAGTTCTGCGATCCAAACAATGTCTTTAATTCCATTGAGACCGCGGCTAACAAGCCTTCCCAGTGCATGACCCACTTCCTCATCCTTTTTACAGACGGGGCGGACAATGTCGGCACCCTTACCAATACCTCCCCTTACCTGGATCCAACCACATTGCAAGGTAACGCCTGGGACGGGAACAAGAATCTTCTACTCAATACGACTGGGGTTAATCAGGGGGTAACAGGACCGAACTACTGGAACCTCTATACGTTTGCAGCCATCGGGGCCCACCTCAGTGACAGCTCGGTCAAGGATGGGGCAGGGGCCAGCCACTACATGGCCATACCTGCCACAGGCTATCCCCCTACGTCCAGTGGGACGCGCAGTACGTTCCTCCCCTATTCGATCACCTCGAGAGGTTCTGGGACAAATCTCACCAAGTTCGTCCAGCCCCACCGAATCACAACCATGGCTGTGGGCGTAAGCCTGGGCGGCACCTACCTCGATCCCAACTCACCCAAATACAGGCTTCTCGCCGCGGCCGCCATTGGCGATCCCACGACCTTGTCCTGGAACCTGAACAACCTCCTACCCTTCGACTCGGTTCCGGATCCGAACGATTCCAGTCGTCTATTGCGCAAGTCCGGTACCACCAATTTCTTCGACGGATCCAATCCGGAAACGTTGAAGAAGAGTCTGGACGTGGCGATCCAACAGGCCCTGCTTCCCTCGAATGTCAACACCACTTCCAACCCTGAACTACCCTACATTGGGGCGGCCCTCGGGCAGCAAATCTACCTAGGGAAGTTCAAGCCACCTGCGAATGGTGGTGTGATCTGGTCTGGAGACCTCCTTATGTTCGGCAGTCGCCAGGTGGATGGGAAGACTCTGGTCATCGACAATACGAACAACCCTGCGACCCTGGTCGATACCAGCACCGCCGTCTGGGCTACCTCCACAGCACTCTCTGCCCGGCCTTGGTATCAGAGAAAGCTATTTACCCGGATCCCAGGCAACTCACAAACTCCCGAGTATGGTCTCAGCCTTTTCTCGGATATTGACCTGACTTCAGCCCATGAGTACTCGAGCAGTTCCACGGGTCTCAAGAACTTCGTCGCCACCAGCAACGCCACCGATCCTACCCGGCAGCACGTGATTCAGTTTGCCGCTGGTGGTGATACCACTGGGACCATGAGTACCTCACTTAACTCCAATGGACGCCCGGTCTCGAACCGACCCAACCTGATGGGCGACATCGTCAATTCCAGCCCTGGTGTCCTCGAATACAACTACAGCCAGATCCAATCGAGCCTCCCAAGTAGGCTTAAAAACTGGTCTGGTACATCGACCAATTCTAATGTTCCGAACCGCTTCCGCCTACTCTTAGTGGGCACCAACCAGGGTTGGCTTCATGCCTTTGGTGAAGTTAGTAACATTACCACTACCAACGGTGTGAACCAGGTTAATGGTGCTGTGGACGAGCTCTGGGCCTTCATGCCCACGGATTTCCTGGCCAACCTGGACTACACCACCCAGGCGGGAAACTCTCACCAGTTCATGGTGGACGGCACACCTTCCATCTATTTCCTTGACCTCCCACCGTCCACTGGTGGCATTGGCAACGGAAAGCTCGATTGGGGCACAACGGGTGTCACGCAGACCACTGATGTCACGCAGACCAAGGAACGCGCCATCGCCATCATCGGATTAAGGAAGGGCGGGCGTAGCTACTACGCGCTGGATATTCATGACCCCTTCAATCCCACCTTGAAATGGTCCTTGGTCGCAGACGAAGCTGCCAACTTCCCCTCTACCCGAATCCCTTTAGGAGGACCTTCCCTTTCGACGGTGCAGTCCATTCTTGCTAACTGGGGCTTCTCCACCTGCACGCCTGCCCTTGGACGCATCATGTTCAATGGTGTGCTGAGAGATGCGGTCTTCCTCGGAGGCGGTCTTAGCCTTCCTGAGGTTGAAGCGAACTTCATGGTCAACAGCGTCACCCCGCAAATGGGCCGGTCGATCATCGCCCTGGATGCCTACACTGGTGAAATTCTCGCCGCTGTTGATATGTCAAGTTCAGGCTCGCCAACGGCCAGTGCCTCCATTCCTGCGGGCCTCGTTCCCTTCGAGTTCTTTCTGAACTCCGGGATGGCCCAGCGTGCATATTTCCTAGACTACAAAGGCGGACTCTGGTCCTGGGGTCAGCAAACCACCGTGACCTCGGCCACTGCGTATCAGAATTACCGGACGGACAGTTCGGACATCACCAACTGGTCGGTGCGCAAGGTGGCTCAGGATGGCACTGGGAAAAACGCTCTTTATAGCACCTTGCCAGCACCCTTCCGGGTGGGGACCTTCCCAGGTCAGGGCAAGAGCGGGACTCCGTCCCCCGCAGTCGTTGGCATCGCCACGATAAGCGGAGACCGAAACAACCGCTTGGACTACTCCTACACCACCAACAAACCGGCTCAGCATCGACTAACAGTTATCTTTGACAGGCAAGACCATAAGGCTTGGGATAGCTCTGATTCCGCTATTACGGATAGTTCACTCCTGGATGCCTACCCTAGCAATAGCTCCATTCAAGCTGGTGACCCACTGATTACCCCTGGAACTCAGTCCTATTACTTGGCTCCGCATGATGCCTCAGGCAACTACTCGACCCCCAAGCTTGGGTACTACCGATATCTCCCTGCTGCGTCCGGGAGCTTTATCGCGAAGGGCATCAACTCTCCCCTTGTGGTCGCCGGAGCACTTTTCTACTCCTTTTTCTCTCCTGAGGCGGCAGATCCTTGCACTGGCGGTGCCGGAAAGACCTATGCCAGCCTGATCTGCGATGCTCTGAATCCCATTGTCACCGACTCTCGAACAAATGTTTCCTGTACCAGCGGCACCCAGTTCACCTGGACTGGCGTGGCCTCCGACTTCGTGACCATCGGCACCCAGGGCGTTTTGCAGGCTGGCGTGATTCCAGCCATCAACCCTGCGCCCGGACAGAGTCTGACCACGATCCAGTTGCAGACGATCCTCGGCAATCGGCTCGAGCGGTTCCCCAAGGTCAGGACTTGGCGCACGATTCACTAAGACGCTTGAATAACATACTTTCCGGGGCCCTTCGGGGCCCCTTTTCCTGTGGGGTGGGGGGGGGCGGTATGCTGGGGTGTGCCGGAACCCTCACCCATCGCCCGCCTTCGCCCCAAGAAGGCCTTCGGCCAGAACTTCCTGGTGAACGAGGGAGCCATTGGCGTCATCGTGGCCTCGGCCCTGGCTTCGTCCGCACCGCGCCTCCTGGAGATCGGTCCTGGACCGGGGGTCCTCACGCAGCGCCTGCTGGCGGATGGCCGGCCCCTCTGGGCGGTGGAGCTGGATCCGGAGGCCTGCGACCTGCTGCAGGGCC